>DATAQF010000039.1:0-9438 GCA_036264795.1 Candidatus Limnocylindrales bacterium
GCGTATGCCCTCGCCGTCAGTCTAGCAGTCGCCCGAATTGGCCCGACCGGCGGCTACAGCCCCGCCTTGAGCGTCGCGATGCGAGCGTAGGAGGCGCGCAAGGTCGCGGTCGGGATCCAGCCGAGCTGCGCCTCGCGAAGGAGCGTCGCGTACACGGCCCGCGTCTGGACCTCCGACCCGGTCGTGAGGATCATGTCCGTCCCCGCTCGCGCCGCGCGGACCGCGAGGAGACGCGTCGTCAGGCCTCGGGCCGCCGCGGTGCCGTCGAGCGAGTCGGTGATCGTCACGCCCGTGAACCCGAGTCCCTGACGCAGGAGCGTCTGCCCGATCGCCCGCGACCAGCCCGCAGCGTTGACCGCGTCCCAGGCCGGATATGTCGCGTTGGACAGCATGATCAACGGGATCCGGTGGCCGATCGCCAAACGGTACGGACGAAGACCGGGGCTCAGCGCTGTCGGCGAGGCGGCGATCGTGACGACCGACGCGTCGGTGTTGCGCGTCGCGAAGCCGATGCCCGGGAAGTGTTTCATCGCCGGATCGACGCCGCCGGACTCGAGGCCCGTCGCGAATGCGTCGGCGAGGCTGGCCGTGAGCAGGGAGCCGAACGCGAAGGTCCGACCCGCGCGATACATGAATGAGGCCGTTGACGCGGGGACGTCCGCGACCGGGGCCAGATCGACGTTGACGCCGAGCGCTCGAAGACCCGAACCCGCGGCTTCCCCTTGCGCTCGGGCAACGGACGTGAGCCCGATCCGTCCCATCTGCGGCGCGGAGAGCCACGGGGCGATCCATGAGATGCGCTTGATCGGGCCGCCCTCCTGGTCGACCGCGATCAGGAGCGGCGGCTGCCCACCGGCGACGGCCGTTCGCTGGAGCAACCGGGTGAGCGCGATGAGCGCGGTCGGCGTCGAGATGTTCGAGCCGAACAGGATCACGCCTCCGACTTCTCCGCGGCGGATCCGACCGAGCAGATCCGCGCTCGGGACAAGGCCGTCCATTCGGACGACCAGCTTCTGACCGACGAGCTGGGCCAGGCCCGGCGCGGCAAGTTGCGTGGAGACCGGTGCTCCGCGTGCCGGCACCGGCATCCTCGCCAGCGCGAGGATGGCCGCGGCCGGAGGAGCGGATGACGTCCCGACACAGCCGACAGCAAGCGAGCCGGCGAGGGCGACGGCGAGAAGATGCTTCATCGCCTTGTCTGGGGTGCTGCCGGCCCATTCCGTTCAATCCCGGTCCGTCGCCGCCGGGGCAGCCCCAGATGGTGGGCGGTACTGGGATCGAACCAGTGACCTTCTCGGTGTAAACGAGACGCTCTGACCGACTGAGCTAACCGCCCGGTGGGAGGGTACCCGACACAGGCCGGTCCTCGACGATCCCGAAACGGTCAGGCGGCGACGCGGCCTCAGTCGACGGGGAGTGGTGCCCAGGCCGGGACTTGAACCCGGATGAGTTGCCTCATACGCCCCTCAAACGTACGCGTATACCAATTCCGCCACCTGGGCAGGTGTGCCGTGCATCTCGACGAGTCGGGAGGGAGGAGGTGGTACCGAGGAAGGGACTTGAACCCATACGCCCTTGCGGGCACTAGCTCCTGAAGCTAGCGCGTCTGCCAATTTCGCCACCTCGGCGTCGACCCGCCGCCAGCTCGCCCGAGGGCTTACCGGTCGCCAGCGAGCCGCCATGTTAGCACATCCCAAAATCGCTCCGACCCGTCCGAGACGGTCCGCGGAGCCGGTCCGACGACCCGTTGCCGAACGGCGAAAACCGTGTCCGGCCAGGCGATGGGGAGGGCGTAGGTGCCGCCGCTGAGCCGGGTCTGGAGAGCGATCAGGGCGGTCTTCCGCACGTCGTCGGTGGCCGGCTTCCGAGCGGCGACGAGCAGCCCGTCCAGGACCGGGTCCTGGAGACCCAGGACGTTCGCGCCGCCCGTCTGCGTCTGCGACGAGGCAAGGAGCGGGTAGAGGTCGGGATCGTGGCCGAGCGCCATGTCGACGACGGCGGCCGCGAACGCACCCGTCCGCAGGTGGTCGGCCGCGAGGATCGCGGGGTCGAGCTCCGTAAGCTTCACCGCGAACCCGAGCGCCCTCCAGTCCTCGGCGACCTTCGTCCCCACCGCGTTCAGCGACGCGTTCGCGGCCTTCGTCGGCACGAGGAGCTCCAGCTCCGTCACCGCCTTCGCCTCGGGCGCCTGCCAGCCTGCCTTGAGGCGTTTCCAGCCGGCCGTCGTGAGCGCCTTCGTCGCGACCTTCGTGTTCTGCTTGACCTCCGGGCTGGACGTCGCATCGAAGGCCCAGGACGTGGGTGGCAGGAACGTGTCGGCGCGACTCGCCATGCCGCCGAAGGCGGTGTCCAGGATCGACGTCCGGTCGATCGCCTGGAGGAGGGCCAGCCGGACCTTGGGGTCGCGGAACTCGAGATGGCTCGGGCGGAGATTGAGGACGACCGCCGTCAGGGTCGTCGACGGGTCGCGGATGAGCCGCGTCCCCGGCTCGCTGCCGAGGGCGGTCGCATCGGTCGCCGACAGCCCCGAGGCGACGTCGACGTTGCCGGCCCGGTACGCCGCCGTGAGCGCATCGGCCGTGTCGTAGAAGTGGAATTCGAGACGGGTGAGACCGGCCGGCGCGATGCTCGGCCGCGGCGTCGGCGCGGCGGTCACGAGCGGATCGTTCGACGGGACGGGCGTCGCGCCCATCTCGTCGACGTCGGGCGCGGTAAAGGCCGGTGTCGGCGACAGGATCGCGTGGTCGCGATCGATCTCCGTGACGGCGTACGGCCCGGAGCCGACCGGCTGCATGCCGAAGGGATCGCTCCCCATCTGCGCAACGGGGGTGTCGCCGAGCAGGTGCTGCGGGGCAATCGGCTGGGACGTCAGCTCCAGGAATCCGGCAAACGGGTCGTCGAGCGTGAATCGAACCGTGTGCGGATCGACGGCGGTGGCGGTGATCCCGAGCCACGAACCCGCGCCGGGGCCGTGGTAGTCGGGATCGCGGAGGGTGTTGACGGTGAAGACCACGTCGTCGGCGGTGACGGGCTCATCGTCCTGCCAGCGCGCGTCGGGTCGGAGGTTGAACGTCCAGTTCGCACCCGTCGCGTCGGACGTCCAGGAGGTCGCGAGGGCCGGGATCGGGTGGCCATCGGCGTCGAGCTTGACGAGACCTTCGAACACGAGGGCGACGAGATCCCGGTCGACCTGCGTCCGGGCCCCGAGCGGGCTGATCGACACGGGCCGCCCCAGGATGCCCTCGCGGTACGGGTCGGGCAGCTTCTCGGTCGGGGCGGACGAGGGTTCGATTCCTCCCGACGCGATCGAGCGGCCGCCGATCACCAGGGCCGAAACCGCGAGCACGAGGACGAGGCCCGCGATCACCGCCCGGTCGGTGCGGTTCACCGCCTGGTCCGCATTCGGGCCCTGGCGACGAGCGCCGAACGACCCGCGCGGCCGGCGGTCCGGCCGGTGCTCCACGCCGCGATCCCCTCCGGATCGACTCAGGCGCCGGTCGTGGTCGTCGTCGGCGCGAAGATGAATGAGGCGAGCGAGAACACGACGAACAGGATCAGCAGAACGATCGTGAACTGCCAGAGACGGCGCTCGATGCCACGACGGCTGCGATAGACGGCTGAGTCGCCGCCGAACGTGCCGGACAGGCCCGTGCCGCGGGCCTGAAGCAGGATGGCCGCGACGAGCGCGATGCTGACGATGATCTGGCCGATGGCCAGGGCGGGATTCACTGCGGAAGACCTCCGGTGGGAACGGCGTCGGATGATATCACGCGTCCCTCGCCGATCCGGCCGCGACGGAGCGGTGCCTGGCTGTGCTCCGGGCGCCCTGGCCGGCACCGAACCGCGGCTCCAGCAGCGACCGCCCGGTCATCCCCTCCCACGTCGACAAGCCGGCGAGCTCGAGGAGCGTCGGGGCCACGTCCGCGAGGACGCCGTCCCGAAGGGTCCGCCCCTCGACGGACCGGCCGGCAAGCAGGAACGGCACGGGGTTCAACGAGTGGGCGGTGACCGGCTCACCGTGCTCGTCTCGCATCCGGTCGGCATTGCCGTGGTCGGCGGTGATGGCGAGGAGCGAGCCCGGGCCGTCGCCGTGCCGTTCGTCCCGCTCCGAGAGGGCGGTCACGACACGCCCGAGGCAGGCATCGACCGTCTCGACGGCTTCCACCGCGGCCGCCCAGACGCCCGTGTGACCGACCATGTCCGGATTGGCGAAGTTGGCAACGATCAGGTCGTACCGATCCGAAGCGATCGCCTCGACGAGGGCGTCGGTCACGCCGGGTGCGCTCATCGCCGGCTGCAGATCGTACGTCGCGACCTTCGGGCTCGGGACGAGCCGCCGGTCCTCGCCGGGCAGCGGCTCCTCGCGGCCGCCGTTGAAGAAGTACGTGACGTGGGCGTATTTCTCGGTCTCCGCCACGTGGAACTGGCGCCAACCCGCGTCGGCCGCGGCATGGGCGAGGGAACGGACCTCCTCCGGAGGGAACGCCACCCGAACCGGCAGGCCCGCTTCGTACTCGGTCATCGTCACGACGAGGAGGTTCCTCGGACGCGGGCCATGGGCGTCGCGATCGAAGCCCACGAAGCGGTCGTCCGGGTCGGTCAGCGCGTGGATCAGCTCGCGGGCCCGATCGGCGCGGAAGTTGGCGTGGACGAGCGGATCGTCGTCCCGGACCCGGCCGTCGACGCCCTCGATGACCGTCGGCGCGACGAACTCGTCGCTCTCGCCGCGGACATAGGCCGCCTCGATCGCGGCCGTTGCCGAGGGCGCTCGCTCCCCCACCCCGTGGACGATCGCGTCGTAGCCGCGAGCCACCCGCTCCCAGCGATGATCGCGATCCATCGCGTAATAGCGGCCGCCGACGGTCGCGATTCGCGCATCGGGATGGGCGGCCGCGAGGCGTCGCTCGAGGTCGGCAACGAATTCGAGCGCCGAGCGCGGCGGGGTGTCGCGCCCGTCGAGGAGCGCGTGGACCCGGACGGCCCGGACGCCCTCGCGAAAGGCCAGCTCCGTCAGCGCGACCAGGTGCCGATCGTTGGCGTGGACCCCGCCCGGGCCGATGAGGCTGACGACGTGGAGGCGACCGTCGCGATGCGCGGCGCGGCGGCAGGCCTCGAGCAGCGCGGGACGCTCGAAGAAGGAGCCATCGGCGATGGCCGCGTCGATCCGCGGTAGGTCCTGAAGCACGGGTCGGCCTGCGCCGAGGTTCAGATGACCGACCTCGGAGTTGCCCATCTGACCGGGCGGCAGCCCGACCGACTCTTCGGAGGCGCCGAGGACCGCGTGGGGCCATCGCCCGAGCAGGCTGCGCCAGACGGGCATCGACGCGGCGGCGATCGCGTCGTCCGCCGGCTTGGCACCGATGCCGAAGCCGTCGATGACGACGAGGACGATCGGGCGCGGGCGCGATCCCGAGTCGGATTCCGGGCGCGCCGCTTCGCTCGCGGGTTCGCTCGTCACGAGACCGCGGACATGCGCGCCGCGGCGGTCAGGCCGGCCCGGCCGACGATGCCGGCCATCTCGTCCGGCTTCAGCGACGCGCCGCCGACCAGCGCCCCGTCGATCGCGGGCTCGGCCAGGAACTCGCCGATGTTCGCCGCGGTCACGCTCCCGCCGTACAGCACCGGCACCTCGCCCGCGGCCTCGCCCCAGCCGAGGCCGGCGAGGGTCGAGCGGATGGCCTCGGCCATGGACGCCGCATCGGACCCGACGGCGTTGCGCCCGGTGCCGATCGCCCACACCGGCTCATAGGCGATGACGAGCCCCGCCTCGACGAACCGTGCGGGATCGTGGCCGGCGAGGCACCCGCCGAGCTGAGCGTCGGCGACCTCGATCGCCCGGCCCGCGTCGCGGTCGGCCAGCTGCTCGCCGACGCACAGGATCGGCCGGAGGCCGGCCTCGACCGCGCGCACGAGCTTCTTCCCGATCCGCTCGTCGGTCTCGCCGTGATCGCGACGCCGCTCCGAGTGGCCGACGATCACCCACGTGGCGAGGCCCTCGAGCATCGGCGCGGAGATGTCGCCGGTATAGGCGCCGGCCAGCTCGTGATGGACGTCCTGGGCGCCGACCGCGACGGTCGGGTCCGTCGCGGCGAGCACGTCGCGGACGGGCGCGAGGCACACGAACGGCGGACAGATCACCCGGGTGACGCCCTTGACCCGTGTCCGCGACGCGATCGTCCGGGCGAGCTCACCGGCGTCGGCCGGGGTGGTGTTCATCTTCCAGTTGGCGGCAATCACGACAGGGCGCATGCCCTGCATCATGCCAGAGCGCCGCCGAGCCGCCCGCCCCCCGCTCGCCGACGTTCGTCGTCCGGGGGGAGGAGCGCAAGCCGCTCGAGCCGTTCGAGGGCACGCTGGACGGCCGACCGATGCATGTCGAGCCGTTCCGCCAGCTCGCTGAGCGTCGACTCCGGCGTCTCGCGACGCGCCTCGGCGACGACCCGGACGACATAGGGCTGCCGTGCCAGCTCACCCGTTGCGGTCAGCTCCTCGATCGCCGCCACCTGGCGGCCGGCCGCCCCGACCGACCGCTGGAGGTTCGCCGACTCGGCGTTGATGACGCGGTTGAGATCGCCGCGGAGCGCCCGCGACACCTGGCGGGCCTCGAGCTCGAGCAGCGAGGCGCCGGCACCGATCCGCCGGAGGAAGAGCCCGATCGTGTCGCCGTTCTTCCAGGTCACGACCCCGCGTCGCCGGCGGATTCGCCACGATGCCGGCAGGCCGGCCGCGGCGAGGCGGCCGGCGAGCACGGGCGCATCCGCCGGGTCGACGACGAACTCGAGATGGGTCCGGCCGCCGGCGAGGCTGAGCGAGCCGCGGGCGAGGAACAGGCCGCGGAGCCAGGCCCGCCGGCAATGCTCCGCGGAGGCGTCCCAATCGAAGGCCGGCGGCGTCGGCTCGATTGCAGTCGCCGGCTCAGTGGCGGTCGCGGGTTCGGCCTCCGCCGTCGCGACCCGATCGCGTTCGCGTCGAAGGCGAACGATGAGCCGCGTGACGGGACCCTCGCCGCTCGTCCGACCGCCGCTCAACCCCGCCGTCTCGGCTCGGCGGTCGCAGGCCCGTGCCGGGTCGATCCGGGCGAGCTCGCCACGAAGCGCGATGACGAGGTCCCGGTCGGACTCGCTCATCGGTGTCGGCCGACGATCATCGCGTCAGGCGCTCCGTGCGGTGGCCGGCCGGCGTCGGGCGCCGCCCTCGCGATCCCAGACCTGCATGACGGCGGCCGCGAGATGGGCGGGGTCGTGGTGATGCGCGCGATCGGGATCGACGACGTCGTCGAGGACCAGCGTCGGGGCCGTCGTCAGGTTCGGCGGCCACGTCAGCCGGACCGGCTCGGCTGACGATGCCCCGACCGGGCCTTCGGGCTGGATCAGCCGGTTGTTGGCGAGGACGCAATCGACGATCCCCGTTCCCGCATGAGCGACGAGCGCCTCGACGTGGCCGGCGAGGTCGAGATCGGTCGTCTCCCCGACCTGGGTCGCGACGTTGCAGACGAACAGCCGGAGAGCCCCGGAAGCCGCGACCGCGTCACGGATCTGGGGCAGGAGGAGGCTCGGCAGGAGGCTCGTGTACAGGCTGCCCGGCCCGAGGACGATCAGGTCTGCCTCGCCGATCGCGGCGAGCGCGTCGTCGCAGGCGGGCGCATCGGCCGGCGTCACCCATGCCCGCTCGATGCCGGCCGTCCGCGTGATCAGGGACTGCCCGTCGAGGATCGTTCCGTCCCGCATTCGTGCGTGAAGGGTCAGCGGCGTGGCGGCGGCCGGAAGCACCTGGCCGCGGACTGCGAGGACCCGGTTGGCCCGCCGAACCCCCTCTTCGAAGTCGCCGCCTTCGAGCTGCGTCATCGCCGCGAGCAGGATGTTGCCGACCGGGTGGCCGCCGAGGGATCCCCCGGACTCGGGTGCGGAGTCAGCCGGCGAGCCCGCGAACCGGTGCTCGAGGAGCTCGCCCATCAGGTGCTCCGAATCGGCGAGGGCCGCGAGACAGCGCCGGATGTCGCCGACCGGCGGGATGCCGAGCTCCTCGCGCAGGACGCCGGAGGAGCCGCCGTCGTCGGCCACCGCGACGACCGCGGTCAGGTTGCTCGTGTGCTGCTTGAGGCCGCGGAGCAGCGTCGAGAGCCCGGTCCCGCCCCCGATCGCGACGATCCGCGGGCCGCGCGCGAGCGATTTCCGCTGGTAGATCAGCTCGACGAGCTTGCCGCCCTCGGCGGGCATGAACGGTGCCGTCAGGGCCCGGATCGTGCGGTACGCCCCGTAGGCGATCAGGAGGCCGCCGAGCAACCCGACGACGAGGCCGCGCAGCGGGTACGGCAGGAACTGGAGCGTCGCGGCGTCAAGGATCGCCTGGGCGACGCCACCGGGCTGGAGATCCCGTGTCGCCTGGCGGATGACGTGGGCGACCCCGAGCGCGAGCAGGAGCAGCCCCACGAACGTCAGGAGGAGCCAGCGTTTCACCCCGATCCCGGGGGTCAGCCAGCGACGGAGGTTCATCGGATGTCGTCCGGACGGGCTCAGGCCCGATCCAGCTCCCGGTGAAAGACCGCGACCGGGCCGAAATCCTGCTCGCGCAGCCAGTTCGCAAGCTCCTCGGCGAGCGCGATCGAGCGGTGGTAGCCGCCCGTGCAGCCGAGCGCGATCGTCAGGCGGGTCTTGCCTTCGCCGACGTAGGCCGGCAACGCGAAGGACAGGAAGTCGTGGAGATAGGCGAGGAACTCCTGGGCGACCGGCTGGCCGAGGACGAATGCCCGGACCGATTCCGTGAGACCCGACAGCTGCCGCAGCTCCTCGATGTAGTAGGGGTTCTGCATGAATCGGACGTCGAAGACGAGGTCGGCCTCGAGCGGGACCCCGTACTTGAAGCCGAAGCTGATCAGCTGGATCGCGAGGCGATTCGGATCGGCCGCTTCACCGAGCCGGGTGAAGATGCGCTCTCGCAGCTCGCGAAGCGAGAGATCGCTCGTGTCGATGACGACGTCCGCCTCGGAGCGGACGGGGTCGAGGAGGCGCCGCTCCGCGGCGATCGAGCTCGCGATCCCCCGCTGGTCGGCGAGCGGGTGGCGATGCCTCGTCTCCGAGAAGCGTCGGATCAGGACCTCGTCGCGGGCCTCGAGGAAGAAGACCTGGGGCCGGATGCCGCGGCCCTCGAGGGCGCCGCGCATCGCTCCGAACGCCATCGGCGCGTCGCCCGACCGGACGTCGAGCACGATCGCGACCCGGCCGAACCGTTCCGGCTCGTCCGACACGAGCTCCGCGAGCTCGGCGAGGAGCTCGCCCGGCAGGTTGTCGACGACCGTGTAGCCGAGATCCTCGAAGAGCTTCGCGGCGGCGGTCTTGCCGCCACCCGACAGCCCGCTCAGCAGGACGACGTGCTGGTCCTCGCCGGAATCGGTCGTCGCCGCCGCTGCGGTCTCAATGTGGGAGGCGGGTGCGGGCACGG
>DATAQF010000041.1:0-3022 GCA_036264795.1 Candidatus Limnocylindrales bacterium
CGAACCGAGAGACAGGAAGATCGGGCTCAGGATCATGATCCGAGTCAGCCCTACCGTCCGATCGACCAGCGCGGCGTCGAAACCGGGGTTGATCGCGGTGACGATCGCCGGCGCAGCGACGAGGAAGATCAGACCCAAGACCAACAGGCCCACAAGCATCATGTTCGCGATCGTGGAAACGACGCGCCACGCCCGTGCCGTCTCGCCGGTCGCGAGGAGCGCCGACACGATCGGGATGATCGCCGACGACAGGGCGCCGGCAGCGACGAGCTGGAACATCAGGTCCGGCAGCCGGAACGCGGCGACGAACGCGGTGAATTCCGTGCCCGGCGGGAACGTGTTGCCGATGACGACCACCCGAACGTAGCCCAGGATCCGCGAGACCAGGAAGGCGCCGGAGACGATCAAGCCCGCGCGGGCCAGCGTGCGGGATGAGCTCACGAATGGGCCGGCTGCCGCGAGGCCCTCGGGTGGGCGTCGCGGTACGCGGCGCGCAGCCGCGCCGGCGAGACCTGGGTGTACACCTGCGTCGTGGCCAGGCTCTCGTGGCCGAGGAGCTCCTGCACGACCCGCAGATCGGCGCCGCCCTCGAGCAGATGGGTCGCGAAGGAATGGCGGAGCGTGTGGGGCGAGACGCCGGCGGGCAAGCCTGCCCGCCGGCGCAGTAGATCCAGGCGGTAGCGGAGCCCGCGAACGCCGAGCGGCGCCCCGCGGTGGTTCAGGAAGACCTGCGCGGGAAGGGCGTCGCCCGAATGCACGCCTGCCCGTTCCGCAAGCACGGGCCGGCTCTCCTCCAGGTAGCCCGCAAGCGCCTCTCGAGCCGGCCGGCCGAGCAACCCGACGCGTTCCTTCCGACCCTTTCCCAATACGCGAATCTCCCCTCGTTTGAGGTCGAGCGACGCGAGGTCCGCGGCGGCCAGCTCGCTGATCCGAAGGCCGGCGGCATACGCCGTCTCGACCAGGGCTCGGTCCCGGATGGCGATCGCGATCGTGAGATCGGAGGGTGCGGAGCCGCCGCTCGAACCGGGAGCGCCCTCCAGGTCCACGTCGGCCGCGGCGAGAAGCCGTTCGACCTCGTCGACCTCCAGGACCCGCGGCAGGCGGCGCGGCAGCCGTGGCGTGGCGATGGCTCCCCAGGGATCGCCGGTCGACAGGCCCTCGCGCGCCGCGAACCGGTGAAACGAGCGGATCGCGGCCAACCGCTGCGCGGTCGAGCTCCGGGCGACGTGCGCGCCGAGCTCCGCCAGGTAACCCCGGAGGTCGGCCCGCGTCGGCGAGCGCCAGTCGACGCCGCGTGCGTCCAGCCAGTCCAGGTAGGCCGTCAGCGTCGCGCGGTACGAGCGTTGGGTGTGCGGCGACGTATCACGCGCGGCCAGCGACCCGAGGTAACGATCGAGGGCCGCGCGCGACGACGCCTCCGTCACGCGTCGGGGGCGCTACCGGTCCGCGGCGCAGCCCGACGGCCGGTGCCTCCTCGACTCGTCCCCGCGCCGGACGCGCGGCCCGCCGTCCGCGACTTCCCACCGCGGGGCCCGCTCGAGCCGGCAGGGCGGCCGCGACGGGCACCGCCACGAGCCGGCTTTGCCAGCGCCTCGGGGTTCGGCGGCCCGCCTGCGAGCCGAGCGCCCACGAGATCAACGTCCGCCGGCAGCGGGATGTCCGCTCCGCATACGAGACAGATGCCGGTCTCGCCATGCCTCGCGACCGGCCCCTCGTCGGTGTCGTGGATCGCGCCGACCGGCTCGAAGTTCGTCGTGTAATCGCATTTCGGGTAGTTCGAGCAGCCCCAGAAGACGTTGCCCGTCCGCCGGGCTCGGCGGGGCACGAGATGCCCGTCCTTGTTCTTCGGACAGACGACCTCGAAGGGCAGCGGGTCCGGCGGAGGCGGCCCTTCCTTCTTGATGTACGTGCATTCCGGGTAGCGAGAGCAGCCGACGAACGGTCCGAACCGGCCGCGCTTGCCGACGAGCGTCCCCTCGCCGCACTGCGGGCAGACCTCGCCCTCGCCGACCTGGGGCTCCGGCTCCTCGCCGGGCAGGGGCCGGGATTCCTTGTGCTCCGGGAAGAGCGAGCACGCGAGAAACCGGCCGTTGCGGCCGAGGCGGATCACCATCGGGTGCCCCTCGGAGCAGACTTCGTCGCTCGGCTCCGTCGTCACGTCCTTGCGTTTGACGTTCCTGCGGACGTCGGCCACCTGGTCCCGAAGCGGGCCGAAGAATGCGCGCAGCAGGGGCACCCACGCCCGCTGGCCGTCGGCGACCTCGTCCAGCTCCTCCTCCATCCGAGCGGTGAACGCCACGTCCACGTATTCGCCGAAATGCTCCACCAGGAAGTCCGTGACGACGTCGCCGATCAGCTCCGGATGGAGGCGGCGCTCCTCGACGCGGACATAGCCGCGATCGAGGATCGTCGAGATCGTCGCCGCGTAGGTCGAAGGCCGGCCGATCCCGTGCTCCTCGAGCGCCTTGATGAGCGTCGCCTCCGTGAACCGGGGCGGCGGCTCGGTGAAGTGCTGGGCCGGGGTGACCTCGCGGACGGTCGTCGTGTCGCCCTCGGCAACGGCCGGCAGCTGGCGCTCGGCCTCCTCCTCGGCGACCTCGTCGTCTCGACCCTCGGTGTAGACCGCCGAAAAGCCGTCGAACAGGGTCTTCGTCGCGCTCGCTCGGAGCTCGTATGGCGCGGCGGCAAGCTCGACGGTCGTCGTCTCGAGCTCCTTCGCCGCCATCTGCGAGGCAATGGCCCGCTGCCAGATCAGCCGGTACAGGCGGAGCTCGTCCGCCGGGAGCGTCCCCGACAGCGAATCGGGATCACGTCGGAATGACGTCGGCCGAATCGATTCGTGGGCCTCCTGGGCGCCCTTCGACTTCGTCTTGTAGACCCGACCCTTCGGCATCGTGTAGCGATCGCCGTAGCGGTCCCGGATCATGTCTCGAGCCTCGCCCATCGCGACGCCGGCGATCGCCGTGGAGTCGGTCCGCATGTAGGTGATCAGCCCGACGTGTCCGTCCGGCGTGTCGGCGCC
>DATAQF010000092.1:0-8398 GCA_036264795.1 Candidatus Limnocylindrales bacterium
CCCCTCGCGGAGCTGATCGCCTCCGGCCGTGGCGGCCGTGGCCATGCCCCCGCTGACGACCTCCTCGTCGCCGAGCGGATCGCCGACCGAGCCAGGTCGGTCTTCGGGTTGCGCCACACGCTCGTCGCGCCGCTGACGACGGACGGCGGGATGATCGGCGCGCTCCTGGTCTCGCGACGGACGGCCGGCGACTGGCCCGAATCGGCGCAGCGAATCCTCGCCGGGGCGGCCATCGAATCGTCCGCCGCGTTGTCGCGGGCCTACTCGCATCGCCAGGCGGAGGCGCGGGCTTCGACCGACGCCCTGACGGGCCTTCCGAACCGTCGCTACTTCGACGAGTTCTGCGCCCTGCTGGCCCGACGCCGCCGGGCCGAGGATGCCGTCGGGGTGCTGATGGTCGACATCGACAATTTCAAGGCGCTCAACGACCGCCACGGCCACCAGGTCGGCGATGAGGTCCTTCGAAGCGTCGCGGGCGCAATCGTTGCGGCCGTCCGCGAAGACGATGTCCCGGCTCGCTACGGAGGAGAGGAGTTCGCCGTCCTTCTCCGCAACCCGACGCGCGACGTCGCGGTCGAGGTGGGGGAGCGGGTTCGGGCGGCCGTGGGCGGGCTCGACCTCGGTCGTCTTGACGTCCCGGGGGTCAGCGTGTCGGTGGGCGTCGCGATCGCCGATGACCCGAACGCGCCGATCGAATCGGTCATCAAGCTGGCCGATGAGGCGCTGTACGACGCCAAGCGGGCGGGCCGCGATCGGGTGGTCGCCGCCCAGGGTCGGCGTCCCCAAACGGCCGTGGGCGGCCGCGCCCGCCGGGTGAGCGACAGCGGCTTCCAGCTGGACCCGGCGCTACCATCGGTCGATGCCCGCCGAACGCCCACCCGCCGCCCCTGAGGCGGCCGAAACCCCGGTTCCCGAGGTCGCCCACGCCGACCTCCACGCCGACGAGGCGGCCGACCTCGCGGAGGACCTCACGAACGGGGATCTCGCCCGGATCTTCCACGAGATCGGCGACATTCTCGAGGTCAAGGGCGAGCTGCGCTTCAAGACGCTCGCCTATCACCGGGCGGCGGACGCGATCGGACGCAGCCCGATCGACCTCGTGGCGGCCTACCGGTCCGGCAAGCCACCAAAGGTGGCGGGGGTGGGCCAGGCGATCAGCGACAAGATCGCGGAGCAGGTCGCGACGGGCCAGATGCGGTTCCTCGACAAGCTCCGGGCCGAGATCCCGGCGAGTCTCGTCGAGCTCCTCCAGATCCCGGGGCTCGGGCCGCGGACCGTCCGCCAGCTGCACGAGGAGCTCGCGATCACGAGCCTCGACGAGCTCCGTGCCGCCGCGACGAATGGGTCGATCCGCGGCGTCCGCGGCCTGTCCGAACGGACGGAGCAGCTGATCCTCGAGGGAATCGCCCGCCTCGAGACCCAGCCGAAGCGGCTGCTCCTGCACCAGGCGGAGGCGCATGTCGCCGCCTTGGTGGAGACGCTCGGCTCCGTGCCCGGCGTGCTGTCGGTCGAGCCCGCGGGATCGTATCGGCGACGCAAGGAGACGATCGGGGACCTCGACCTGCTGGCCGAGACCACGGATCCTGCCGCGTTGATGACACGGTTCACGAGCCTCGGGATCGTCGACACGATCGTCGCCAGGGGCGGCCACAAGTCGGCGATCCGGCTGCTGCGCGGGCCGCAGGTCGATCTCATGGTGATGCCGCCGGACCAGGCGGGGGCGTATCGCCTCCACTTCACCGGCTCGAAGGAGCACAACGTCCGCCTCCGGGCGCGGGCCCGCGATCTCGGCTGGAGCCTGTCCGAATACGGCTTCCTCCGGATCGGCGAGGACGGCGAGCCCCTGACGGGTGATGCGGCCGAGATTCGAACCTTCGCGACGGAGGAGGCGGCCTACGCGTTCCTCGGCCTGCCGTTCATCGAGCCGGAGCTGCGCGAGGACGAGGGCGAGATCGAGGCGGCACTGGCCGGCACCCTGCCCATCCTCGTCACGAAGGCCGACCTGCGCGGCGACTGCCATTCGCATTCGGAGTGGAGCGATGGGACCCAGTCCATCGAGCGCATGGCCGAGGCGGCTCGCCGCCGCGGCTACGCCTACCAGGTCCTGACCGACCATTCGCAGTCTCTCGCCATCGCGCGCGGCCTGACCCCCGATCGGGTGGAGGAGGAGCGAGCGATCATCGCGGCCCTGAACGAGCGCTTCGCCGCGGAGGAGGCCGACGGCAGCGCCCCGCCGGAAACGCCCGCCGAGGGCTTTCGTCTCCTGCACGGTTGCGAGCTCGAGGTTCGTGCAGACGGCGAGCTCGACTATGACGACGATCTGCTCGCCCGCTTCGACGTCGTCGTCGCGTCGGTTCACGTCTCCCGTCGCCAGCCGCGCGCCGAGCTCACCCGACGGACGCTGAACGCGGTCCGCAGCCCCCACGTCGACATCGTGGCGCATCCGGCCGGCCGGATGATCCAGACACGGGACGACCTCGACCTGGACTGGGAGATGGTCTATGCGGAGGCAGCCCGAACCGGCACCGCCCTCGAGGTCAACGGCTCGCCCCACCGCCTCGACCTGTCGGCCGAACGGGCTCGTCGGGCGGTCGGGGTGGGCTGCATCGTCACGATTGATTCGGACGCCCACCACACGGGCGAGCTCGACGACGTTCGCTGGGGCGTCGCGCAGGCTCGGCGCGGCTGGGTCACGGCGACGGACGTGTTGAACACGCGCTCGCGGGCGGATCTCCTCGCCTGGGTCGCCGCGAAGCCGGACCGTCTCGCCGGCTGACCGCGTACCATCCGGCCGATGCCGTCGTTACCTGCCCTGGGGCGACCAACCGAGCCGGCGACGCTGGCGCGGATCACCGGCCGCGGCCGTGGGCCGGTGGCGGGCCGCCGCCCATCAACCGACGCGTCGGGTCGCCATGACCTCGAGATCGTCGCCGCAACGCTGGTCGGGATGGCGACGATGCTCTCGGGTCCGCTCGTCTGGGTGGTCGGCGGGCTGCTCCTGGCGGCGATGCTCCTCGGGACGCTCGAGGTCCTGGCGGCGAGTGACGAGGGTCCGCTCGATGCCGACGCGGGCGTTCCGATCGAGTCGCTCATCCTCCCGGCTGTCGCGGCGATCGGGTGCCTCGGCGCGATTCGGCTGATCCCGGTCGGCCTGGGCCTGATTCCGGCGCTTGCGGCAACGGCGTTCCTCATCGATCGCAGCCTGATCCTCGAGGCCCGCCTGGCAGCAAGCGAGCACGGCCCGACGGCCGATGACCGCTCCCTCGCTCTCGTGACGATCCTCGTCGTGGCACTCGTCGCCTTCGTCGGCGTCGCCGCGGTCGTTCCCGGAGGGATTGCCGGACTCGAGCCGGCCGGCGCGCCGACCACGCCGCTGCCCCTCGGAAATCTGCTCCTGCTCGGCCTCGCGGACGCCTTCATCGCAGCCCTGCTGGGATATCGGGCGGCTGCCCTCAGGGCAACGAACCTTGCCGAAGCGCTCTGGTCGGCGCTGACGTACGGGGTCGCGATTGCCATCGGCGCGGCCGCGATCCGGGCGATGGGGATCCCCCGCCTCGTCGGCCCGGCCCTGCTGATGTTCGTCTTCTACCTGTGGGACGTGCTCCACGGCACGACGCCGGCACGACGTCGCGACCCGCGCTGGATCTGGCAGACCGCGCTGCTGGCCGGTCTCGGAGCGCTCGTTGCCCTCTGGAACCTGAGGCTCGTGAGCTAGGGTCCCTTCTGGCAGGCCCTGGGGGAGGGTCGCGATCCGTCGCGTCGTTTGACGTCCGGGGGCTGCGATGCTACAAAGCCATGCCCCCGAATCGGGACCGGAGCCCGTCCGCGGCGCGTCCCGGCGGGCCGTCAGCGCATCGCCCGACGGGCCCAGCGCACCGAAAGGATCATCGCCCCGTGACCTTCTCCGACCTCGAGAGCCAGCCCTCGACCGCCGTCAACCAAACTCGCCTGAAGCGCCAGCTGGTCGACCAGGCGATCGCGCAGGCGACGGCGGCGCAGTGGGCGGAGGCCGCGGAGACGAACCGGCGGATCCTCGAGCTCGGACCGGACGCCGAGGCGGAGAACCGCCTGGCGAAGGCACTCTGGGAGCTGGGTGAGCTCGGGGCGGCTCGTGAGCACTACCAGACCGCGCTTGCGCTCGATCCCACGAACCGGATCGCCGAGCGAAACATCGACCGGCTGCGCGTCCTCCTCGTCGAGGCGGGCGAGAAGACGGTGCCGGCCCAGGAAGGCAGCAAGGCGCCCGTCTCGATCTTCGTCGAGGAAACCGGCAAGACCGGCTTCGCGTTCCTGACCGATCTTCCGCACCCGCGCAAGCTCGCCCAGGTGAACCCGGGAGACGCAGTCGAGCTGACGCCCGAAGGCGGACGGCTCATCGCGACGAGCAACGGCATGCGCATCGGCGTGGTCGAGCCACGGGTCGCGGCCCGGCTGCTCAAGCTCATCGCCGATGGCAACAAGTACGCGGCCGGGGTCACCTCCCTGGGTGACAAGGACGTCCGGATCATCATCCGCGAGATCTAGCAGGACCCCCGCAACTACGGCAAGGTCAGCTTCCCGACCGCCGCGAAGTCGACCGACCTTCGGCCCTACACGAAGGGCACGCTCGTGCGTGAGGAGATGGAGCTCGAGGACGATCTCGAGGACGACGACGAGGACGAGGAGATCGAGGATCTCGACCGCGTCCTGCCGCCCGAATCCACGACGGACGAGGCCTTCGAAGAAGAGCTCGACGAGGCCGACGAGGCCTGATCACGAGTGCATGTCGCGCAGGTGACTGCGTTCGTCGCGGATCGGCGATCGCAGGCCCGGCAGCCGAGCCGTTCCGGCGCGACAGGCCCCGGGCCAACGGCTAGGCTTCGCTGATGGCGGGTCGCGCTTCCCTCGTCCGGGCGGAGCCCGGCTACTCGCTGCCGTTCTTCGACCGGCTCGCGCCGCCGCCGCCGCCCGGTCTGGTCGCCGCCCGGGTCGAGACCCACTCGGCGCCGGGTGACATCGTCCTCGACCTCGCGGGTCGTGGTGGCTGGGTGGCCCGCGCCGCCGTGGACCGCCAGCGCAGGGCCGTCAGCCTCGAGACGACACCGCTCACCCGGCTCCTCGCCGAGCTCGTCCTGCGGCCGCCCGACCTGCGCCACCTCGATGCCGCGTTCCAGGCGATGGGCGCCTCGCCGCGCGGCCAGACCAGCCTGAAGGTCGCGGTCGGCCAGCCGTTCGTGACCCGCTGCGCGACGTGCGGCCGATCATTGACGATCGACGAGATCGTCTGGGGCGGAACCCACGACGAGGGCGCGGATGACGGCTCCGACACGGACGAGGGAACCGAGAAGCCCGTCGAGGCGGCATCCGCTCCCGGCCGGAAGTTCTATGCCTGTCCGGTCTGTCGCGGCGGCCGGGGCGGCGAGCAGCGCAGCGCGGACATCGACGATGGCGATCGCGACCGAGCCCGGGCGATCCCGGACGATTACACGGCCGTCCGAAGCCGTCTTCGCGATCGCTTCCCGGTCGTCGAGGGTGGGACGAATCTCGGCGACAGCCTGCTCGACCTCCATACGCCGCGCCAGCTGGTCGGCCTCGAGGCGATCCTCGATCGGATCGAGGGCGATCTCCGGGCGGCGCCCGTCGAGGCCGCCCTTCGGCTCGCATTCCTCCAGGCGCTCCTCCCGGCGAGCCGGCTCAACGGCTACCCCGGGCGGATCGGAACGCTCCGCATCCAGGGCGGCCGCGTCCGGCCACCGGGCCACGGCCAGTGGCGCGAGCGGAACCCATGGCTGGCATTCGAGGACGGGATCCGGACCGTTCGTGGCTTCATCCAGCGGCTCGAAAGCGGGCCGGGCGGCGCCGTCCAGGCTCGGCTCGGCGAGGACCTTCGCAGCCTGACGGAGGGCAGCGCAACCGCCGTCGTGCGCGTCGCGGGACCCTCGACGACCCGTGCGATCGGAGAGGAAGCGGCCCTCGGTCGCGGCTGGGAGACAGGCCCATCCGTCCGCCGCCGGGTCCGTCTCGTTCTCGGTCAGCCACCGGTCCGTCCCAATCAGGAGCGCCTGTCCCTGACCTATTGGGCGACGGCCTGGACCATCGGGCGGGAAGGCGCGGGCGCCCTTCCCCTGGCGGCACTGTCGGGCGCGGCGATCCGCGCGCCCTGGGGCTGGCAGGCTGCGGCGCTCGGCCGGTCGCTCGCGTCCGTCGAGCCGTCCGTCGCTCGCGACGGACGCGTCGTCTACCTGGTCGACGGCGGGGCCGAAGCCCTCGTCACGGCCGCCCTCGGCGGCGTCGGCGCCGGGTTCCGGCTGCTCGCGGCGCGGCTTGGCGAGGGCGACGACGAGGCCGTTGGCACGGTCGAGCTCGTCCCGCCCGGAGCGGTGCTGCCGCCCGGGCCGCGGACGCGGGCGAACGTCAGCCTCGACCCGATCCCGGGCGGGGCCGGCGATCCGGACATGGTTCCGGGTGCCGGCCTGTTCACCGCGCCCGAACGCTTCGACCGCCGGCCGTTCACGGCATCCGAGGTCAACCGCACGATCGTCGACGTCGCCGTCGAGAGCCTGAAGGCGCGCGGCGAGCCGGCGACGCAGGAGCGTCTCCTCGGCGAGATCCTCGTCGGGCTGGACCGGGCGGGCCAGCTGCGGCGCCTCGTCGTCGACCGCGGGCTCGCAACGGCGCCTGACGACGATGCCGGCGACGCGGAGGATTCGGTCGGCTCCGCCGAGGCACGCGAACCGATCGAACCAGCCGGTGATCGCACGTCGCGAAGCGCGCGCCTGGGCTCCCCGATGGGGCCCGGCGAGCCGTCGCCGAAGGGCGATCGTGCACCTGTCGAGAGCTCCGGGTCGGCGATCCGGACCCGACGCCTCGCCCGGACCGCGGATGCGCCGCCCGACCAGGTCGAGGGCGTGCTCGCCATGATCGGGGAGGGGCTGGCCGAACACGGCAAGCGCCGCCTCGCCGAGGTCGCGCCCCGTCGCTGGTGGCTCGCCGACGCACGCGATCGGGAAGCCGCCGCCGCGCCGCTCGCCGATCGGGTGGAGTGGGCCGTCTTCAGCCTCCTCTCGACGGCCGGCCCGCTCTCGGAGACGGCGTTCCTTCAGCGAATCGCGACGCTGTTCACGGGCCACGACCTGCCCGATGAGACGCTGGTCCGGGCCTGTCTCCAGAGCTACCGCAGCCGGGCGAGCACGGCGGATCGAATCGTCACCGGCGACGATCTCCTGCGACGCGCCCAGGATCACGCCGAGCTCATCGGCCTGCTCACGGATGCCGGTCACCGGCTCGGCCTATCGGTCTGGATCGGCCGACGCGAGCAGGTTCGCCGGCTCGGTGCAGGACGGCTCGGGGATCGCCTCGACGAGCACGAGCGCACGGCCTATCTCGCCCACATCAGTCGCGCGGTCGACTCCGTCGCGGAGATCGATTGCGCCTGGTATGCCCGTGGTCGGATGTCGTTCCTGTTCGAGGTCGAATGGACCGCGATGCTCGGTGAGCCGGTCCTCCGCCGGCACGCCCGCATTCCCCAGGAGGAGGGCACCGTTCGCTTCCTCGTCGTCGCGCCCGAGCGGACGGAGCTCGTCCGCCACAAGCTCGACCGATCGCCGCTTCTCCGCGAGGCGTTCGAACGGGACAACTGGCACGTGATCAAGTGGAACCACCTGCGTTCGTTCGTCGATCGAGACGAGCTCTCACTCGATGCGCTGGAGCCGTACCTCGGCCTCGATCCGCAGGCTGAGCGCAGCGGGGAGCAGCTCGACCTCTTCAACCAGTGATCGGCGTGCCGGGGGCGGTCGGCGCGCTACCCTGAGCGTCGCAGCGCGCGACCCCGCCTGGAGGCACTCGTGACCCCGAACGACCACCCGACCTCGCCGGTCGACGCGCTCGCCGACCGCTTCTGGGAGGCTCTGCTCGAGCAGAACCCGACGATGGCGACGGTCTACGGCGACGAGCGTTACGCCGATCGCCTGGAGGACCCGAGCCCCGGTGGCCGTGCGCGAACGCGACGCCTGATGGAGCGAACGAAGGCGGAGGCTGAGGCAATCTCCCCGGACGGGTTGGCGGTCGAGGAGCGGATCACGCGGGACATCCTGATCGTGATCGCCGAGCAGGGCCTCGAGGAGGACGACCAGGGCGTCCATCGGCTCCGGGTCGTCGACCAGATCAATGGGCCCCAGACGCTGCTCCCGCAGATCTGCTCGTTCCAACGTGCCGACACGCCCGAGCGCCTCGACGCCTTTCTTTCGCGGCTGCACGCCTACCGCGACTTCATGGCCGCCAACGCCGACATCCTCCGCGAAGGTCTCGATACCGGGCTGACGGCGCCACGGATCGTCGCCGAGCGGACGATCGCCCAGCTGGAGCGGCTGCTCGCGATCCCGATCGGCGAAGCCGTCATCCCCTCGCTCGCCCAGGTCGC
>DATAQF010000139.1:0-2949 GCA_036264795.1 Candidatus Limnocylindrales bacterium
GTCCGGGACGAATGCCAAGGAGGTCTTCGCCGCCCACGCGGCCGACGGATCGTCCGTCGCGTCGATCGTCGAGCGGCTCGGCCTCCGCCAGATCTCGGACCAGTCCGCTCTGGCGCCGATCGTCGAGGAGGTGATCGCCGCGAACCCGAAGGCCGTCGAGGACTACCGCGTCGGCAAGCCCGTGCTCGGCTTCTTCGTCGGCCAGGTGATGAAGGCGACACGGGGCCAGGCCAATCCCGCGCTCGTCCAGGACGCGATTCGCGAGCGACTCGAGGGAGGGACGCCCGGGTGAGCCTGATCAACATCGTCCTCTGGATCGGCGGCATTGCCCTCATCGCGTACGGCTACAGTCGCGCCCGGGGTCCGTGGGGTCGCTACCAGGCGTTGAAGGAGCAGGACGCGAACGCCGCCCGCTACAACTCCTGGCGGGGCGGCATCCGCGACGACTCGACGACCGGTGCCTCGGTCGCGATGCAGGTCCTGCGACGACAGACCCAGGTGGCCGCCGGGATCGCGGTCGTCGGCTTCGTCCTCGTCTTCATCGGGTTCCTCATCCATTAGGTCGGGTCTCGCCGAGCCGACGCCCACAACGGGCGACGGTGGCGGTGCCCGCGCGCGCACGAACGGTGCGCATCCGTCACGGAGGGTTTGGCTTGAGCATCGTCGACAAGAGCAGCATCGGGATCGGCGGGCGCCAGTTCCACATCGGCGTCGCGCCCGGCGAGGTGAGCACGGTGGCCCTGATGCCCGGCGACCCCTTCCGGGTCCCGCTCGTCGCGGGCTACCTCGACGATCCCCGCGAGGTCGCCCACCAGCGCGAGCACCGGACGATGGTGGGCACGTACAAGGGTCGCCAGATCACGGTCACCTCGACCGGCATGGGCTGCCCCTCGACGGCGATCGCCGTGGAGGAGCTCGCCCGGGTCGGCGTCAGCTCGTTCATCCGGGTCGGGAGCACCGGCGCGCTCCAGCCGGGGATCGAACCGGGAGACTTGATCGTCAGCGAGGGCTCGTTCCGAAACGACGGCACGACCGATGCCTACGTCCCGAAGGGCTATCCGGCGGTGCCCGATCTCGAGATCACCATGGCCCTGGAGCGATCGGCCCGACCACGGGCCGCGGCCCACGGTCTCGCGGTCCATGCCGGTCTCAACGTCTCCGATGACGCGTTCTACGCCGAGTCGCCTACCTGGACCGAGCAGATGTCGTCGATCGGGCTGCTCAACGTCGAGATGGAATCCTCGGCGCTCTTCGTCGTCGCCCGCCAACGGAAGCTCCGGGCCGGGATGATCTGTGCGGTCTCGAGCAATCTCGTGTCCGGGACGAGCGTGTACGACGCGGACGCCCATACCCGCCTGGCGACCGGCTGGGGGGCGAGCATCGAGGCCGCCCTGGACGCGGCCGTCGAGCTGGGCCTGTGACCGCCACGTGGGGCTGAACCTCCACAGCCATCTCGAAGGATGCGTTCGACCGTCGACCGCGGCCGCCCTCGCCCAGGCGAGCGGCGTGCCCGAGCCTGCGGGTGGTTGGGACGCGGCGCTCCGAATGCGCGAGCCGGCCGATCTGACGGTGTTTCTCGCGCATGTCGCCGCGGCCTACCCGGTGATGGGCAGCGCCCGGGCCCTGAGGCGCATTGCCCGGGAAGCCGTCGAGGACGCCGCCGCGGACGGGAGCGACTTCCTGGAGGTGCGCTTCGGGCCTGCGACGCATCGACGGCCGGGACTGCCGATCGCCGACGTGATTGCCGCGGTCTCCGACGGCCTCGCGGAGGGCAGCCGCGACACGGGCCTCCCGACGACGCTCGTCGTCTGTCTCCTCCGCCACAGCGACCGCGACACGAACCTCGAGGTGGCCCGGGCGGCCGCGGGGCTCGCCGGTCGCGGCGTCTCGGGGCTCGACGTGGCCGGCGACGAGCTCCGGTTCCCGGCGCTCGCACCGTACGTCGAACCGTTCCGGATCGCGGCGGCGGCCGGCCTCGGACTGACGGCACACGCGGCCGAGGCCGGCCCCACGTCGGCCGTCCGAGAAGCGGCCGCGACCCTGGGCGTGGGCCGGATCGGACACGGCTCGCACGTCGTGGATGACCCCGAGCTGCTCGCCTGGGCCGCGGACCACGGCATCACATTCGAGGTCTGCCCGACCTCGAACGTCCTGACGGGCGCGGCCCCGTCGCTTCGCGAGCATCCGCTCCACCGGTTCCTCGCTGCGGGCTGCGGCGTCGTCCTCGGCGACGACGACCCGATCACGATCGCTCGGAGGCTCGGCGACGAGGAGGTCGACCTCGTGGCCGACGGCGGGCTCGACGCGGACCGGCTGGACGAGATTCACCGCCACAGCGTCGAGGTCGCGTTCACCGACGACTCCGTCCGGTCCGTCCTCAGGGAGCGATTCCGCCCGTCTGCCTGACGCTCGGGTCACCTCGCCGCATCCGGCCCAGCTCGATCGCCGTGCACCGGTCCATGACCACCGCGAGTCCGCCGTCCGCGGCGATCCGCGCCGCCTCCCAGCTCACGACGCCGAGCTGCAGCCAGAGGCAGCCGGCGCCCGTCGCGACCGCCTCCTCGGCGTGCGGCACGCACAGCTCCGAGCGGCGGAAGACGTCGACGATGTCGAAGCGGCCGGTCGCCTCGACCGCGTCTGTGAGCGACGCGAACGCCGGTCGACCGAGGATCTCGGTCTCGTTCGGGTTGATCGGGACGCAGTCGTAGCCGGCCCGGATCAGCGTCCCGAATACCCCGAAGGACGGCCGCGCCGGGTTCGAGGAGGCTCCGATGACCGCGATCCGGCGGGCCGATCGAAGGACCTCGTCGATCCCCGCGTCGTCGAGGACCGCCACGGGGCCGCGGCCCTCCTCGAGGTCGAGCAGCGCCCGGACCCGTTCGCGATCGTCGCGATCGGCGGACGTGGTCAGCTCGCGCCTTCCTTGACGTAGGGCCGGCCGACGGCCGC
>DATAQF010000194.1:0-3037 GCA_036264795.1 Candidatus Limnocylindrales bacterium
CGACGCCGGGTCGTCAGGGTGCTCGCCCGGCATCGCGACCTGTTCTTCACCGAACCGCCCGTACTGTCGCGCGCCCATCTCCCGAGTCTCGTCGGAACGAGCCGCGAGATGACCGGCCGCGTCCTTCGCCAGCTCGAGCTCGAGGGAACGATCGCCCGAGTGGGACGGACCGGCATCCGGCTCCTTCGCCCCGACCGGCTCGAGGCGGATGCGTCGCAGGGAGCCGCCGACGAGCACTGAGGCGCGGGCGCACCGCGAAGCCGTTCGTGCCGCTCCGGCCGGAACTTATTCCTCGCCAGCGCCCGAGCGGCGGTGGCATCGTCGGACGGTCGATCCCGTAGCCCGCTGGGAGTGAGTCCGATCATCGACTCGGGGGACGAACGGAAGGCTCGGCTCGAGGCCCGGACGCGCGGTCGACGCGACACGCAACCGGCTCGGGGCAGTGAGCCGTCGGCGACGACCCAGCGCGTCCTGATCGCGGACGACGACCCGGCCATCCGCTCGTTGCTCGAGCGGGTGCTGCGACGCGAGGGCTTCGCGACCGCCCTCGCCGCGACCGGCCGAGAGGCCATCGAGCAGATCGAGCGCCAGGACGTCGACGTCCTGCTGCTCGACGTCCACATGCCCGAGCTCGACGGCATCTCGACGCTCCGCGAGATCCGCGCCGACGACCGCTGGCGGACGATGTCGATCATCCTCATGACGGGCTCGGTCGCCGAAGCCGAGCGGGTCCGTGGCCTGGAATACGGCGCGGACGACTATCTCTCGAAGCCGTTCGCCCTCAAGGAGCTGGCGGCCCGTGTCCGGGCGCAGCTCCGTGGCCGCGCCGCTTGGACCAGAGAGATCGAGCGCGCCCGCGGCGATCGGCGGCGACTGGCCGCCGCGGTCGAGGAGCTGCCACGGGACGTGCCGCTCGTGATGCTCGCAGCCAATCTGGTCGAGCGGCTGCCTTCCGTCCTTGGCCTCGACGGCGTCGCCATCCTCCATTTCAGCAGCGGCTCCGTTCGGGCGATCGCCGGAAGCGGCGCGCTCCGAACGACGTTTCCGCCCGGCAAGCTCCTTCCCAGGGCGATCGGCCGCGAGATCGCCACGCGGGCCGAGATGGGGCCGTGGCTCGAGGCGGTCGCCGGCGATGCGAAGACGACGACCGATGCGCTCGACGTCGCGTATGTCCCGTTCCGCCTCGGTCCGACGCCGAAGCCCCTCGGCTGTCTCGTCTACGCCCGCCGGCCGGGCTCGTCATCCGGACCGCTGTCGCACCAGCTGCCCGACCTCATCGACTCGACCGACTTCATCGTGGCGATCCTCAGGCCCGTCGTCGAACAGGCCGAGACCGCCGGCGTCGCCGTGGCCCGGCTCCAGCGCATCATCGTCCGTCAGGAGTTCGACATCTACCTCCAGCCGATCGTCCGGCTCGACACCGGCGTCGTCATCGCGGTCGAGGCGCTGACGCGCTTCCACGACCGGGTCCGGGCGGACCTCCAGTTCGCCGAGGCGGCCACCCACGGTCTCGGGCTGCAGCTGCAGCGAACGACGCTGGAGGCGGCGATCGAGGCCGCTGCGACGCTGCCCGCCAGCGTCGCGCTCAGCGTCAACCTGTCGGCAGACGTGCTCCTGCTCGAGCCGACGCTGCCCGCGATCATGGCCGGGGCCAATCGTCCGCTGATCGTCGAGATCACCGAGCACGAGCGGATCGACGACTACTCGGCCGTGCGCGACGCATTCGATCGGCTCGGGCCGAACATGAAGCTCGCGGTCGACGACGCCGGATCCGGGTTCGCGAGCCTCCGCCACATCCTGGCGCTCCGACCCTCGTACGTGAAGCTCGACATCGAGTGGGTTCACGCCATCGATCGCGATCCGGTCAAGCGGTCGCTCGTGTCGGGGCTCGCGTACTTTGCCCGTGAGACGGCATGCGAGCTCATCGCCGAGGGAATCGAGACCGAAGGCGAGCTCGAGGCGATCCGGGAGCTGGGGATCCAGCTCGGACAGGGCTATCTGCTCGGCCGGCCGCAGCCCCTCGACCAGCGCGAGGACGCCTGAGGCCGCAGGCCGCCACACGGGATTCGTCGGCCCCGGCCGCCGCATCGCCGATCATGCGCGTCGGCCACGCCGTGGCGTGGGATGATCGCCGTCCATGGACGCCGCACTGTTCGCGCTGGGATTGCTGCTGCTGGCGCTGACCCTCTGGGACATCTTCGAGACGGTCGTCGTTCCGCGGCCCACGCCTGGCTGGTTCCGCATCAGCCGCTACCTCGTACGTGGATCGTGGCAAGCGCTTCGCGCCATTCGTGACGGCCGACCGGGCCGCTCCTACGACCGGCTGCTGGGGCTCTTCGCCCCGGCGATGGCCGTGCTCCTGCTCGTCGCGTGGCTCTTCACCTTGATCCTGGGCTACGGGTTTCTGATGTACGCGCTGCGCGATCAGCTCCAGCCGGTGCCGCAGGACTTCGGCAGCGCGCTGTACTTCGCCGCCACGACCGTCCTCACGCTCGGGTTCGGGGATGTGGTTCCGGTCGGGGGTGCAGCCCGGGCCATCATCCTGACCGGCGCGGTCAGCGGCCTCGGTGCGGTCGCCCTCGTCGTCACGTTCCTGTTCTCGCTCTATGGCTCGTACCAGCGGCGCGAGCTCCAGATCGTCTCGCTGGAGGCCGCGGCGGGTGCCCCGCCTTCGGCCGTGGCCCTCCTCGAGAGCTACGCCCAGCTGGACCTCGCCTGGCGTCTCCCGGAGCTCTTTCGCGAATGGGAGCGCTGGGCCGCCGAGGTGCTCGACTCTCACGTTGCGTACCCCCTGCTCGGATACTTCCGGTCGAGCCACGACAACCTCTCGTGGATCAGCGCCCTCGGGTCCGTCCTCGATGCGGCGAGCCTGGTCCTCACGACGATCGACGACGTCCCTCGCGGCGAGGCCAAGCTGTTCAAGCGCGTCGGAACACACCTCGTCGAGGACATCTACAACCTCGGTCTCCAGTCGGGCGAGCCCACCGCCCTGGACCGCTCGGATTTCGACGCCGCGTGCGTCCGTCTCGCCGAGGCC
>DATAQF010000201.1:0-10819 GCA_036264795.1 Candidatus Limnocylindrales bacterium
ATCCCCGACCGTCCGGCCACGAGACCGTCCCAGCTCGACTGGACATCGTTGCCGAGGGCTGTGAGCATCCCCATGCCGGTCACGACCACCCGGCGCGGCGCTCGCGGCCACGACCACCCGGTGGACGCGGCCATCGAGCCGCGACGCCCGTCGTCCGCGCCGGCTCGGCTGGAGCGCTCGCCGCCCGTCATCGGACCAGCTTGCCTGTCCGGACCGTGGCGGCGCGATAGACATCGCCGGCGAGGCCGCGAGCGGAGATCGCGTTCGCGACGGCCATCGTGTCGAACTCGGCCCGGCGGATCTCGGAGGTCACCTCGTCACCATCGATCGCAACGAGCGCCCATGAGGCGGTCGGGTCGCCATCGAAGACATAACCGGCGGAGCCGTCGTTGACGATGATCTTCCAACCGAGGTCGCGGATCTCGGGAACGTGGGTATGGCCACAGCAGATGATCCGGGCATCCGTCCGGGAGATGCGCTCGAGCATGACGGACGGATCGAGCTGGGGGTCGAAGCCCTGGGTCTGCGAGCCGGGAGATGCGTGGCAGGCAAGGACCATCGTGTCGTCGAGCATCAGGCGCCGCTCGGACGGCAGCCGGCGGAGCCAGCCGACGCGCTCGTCGCCGAGGGCGTCGTGGGCCCATTCCGCGGCGGCCAGGACCGTGTCGGGCACGCCGTCCGTGTACCACGGGAACGCCGCGGCGTAGTCGAAGTCCGCGACCGCGACGTCGGTGTTGCCCTGGACGATCGTCGCGCCGCTCGCCTCCATCTCCCGGAGGGCGTCGATGACGCCGGCGGGATCAGGCCCGTTGAGCGCGTGATCGCCGGCGACGATGACGGCGTCGGGCTTCTCTTTCTTCAGCGCCTTCTGGACCGCCTCGAGGGCAGCCAGGTTGCCGTGGACGTCGGACAGGACCGCGACGCGGGCCGTCATGACGGAACGCCTCCGGCTCGGCGGGATCGTCCATCGCGGGCCCTTGACGCGTCAACGATCCAGCTCGTGCGGGCGAGACCGGCCCGGGTCGCCCTCACCTCGGGGCGGGTCATCGGAGGACTCCTTCGGGCGGGATGACGAAGCTCAACGTCGCCTCGCAGGCGATCTCGCCGTCGACGCTGGCAATCCCCCTCCCCCTCCCGAATCGGCTACCGAGCTTCTCCATCGTGATCTCGAGGCGGAGGAGGTCGCCGGGGACGACGACACGCTTGAACCGGCAGTCGTCGATCCCTGCGAACAGCCCGATTCGATTGCCGAACCCGGGTTGCTTCGCGACATAGACGGCCATCGTCTGGGCGAGCGCCTCGACCTGGATCACGCCCGGCATGACCGGCAGGCCCGGGAAATGCCCCTGGAAGAACCACTCGGTGGCCGCCACGCCCTTGATCCCGACGATGCGCTTCGCCTCGGCGTCGTATTCAACGATCCGATCGACGAGCAGGATCGGCCAGCGATGGGGAATGAGCGCTTCGATCTCGCGGGTCGAGTGGATCGTCGTGAGCTTGGGCGGCGTGTCGGTCGCGACGTCGGTCACAGGCAGCTCCAGCTGGGGACGCCAAGTGTGCCCCGGCACGGGCTTGTCATGCGGCGCGGTGATTGCACGTGCGCACAGACGCGCGGCGAGGCCGGGTCGGTCACGCCCGCGCGGCGGCGGCGAGGAATGCCGACGAGCCGACACGATCGAGCAGGTTCGTCGTCATCCGGCCTTCCAGGAAGGCCTCGCTCGAGAGCAGCGCCAGGTGGATCGGGACGTTCGTGACGATGCCCTCCAGCAGCAGCTCGGCCAGTGCGACCCGGGAGCGATCGATTGCCGCCTCCCGGGTCTGGCCCCAGACGATCAGCTTGCCGAGGAGCGAGTCGTAGAAGGGCGGCACCTCGTAGCCGGCGAACAGGTGCGAGTCCATTCGGACCCCGGGTCCGCCCGGCGGCAGGTATCGCTCGATCACCCCGGCCGCGGGCCGGAAGTCGTGCTCGGGGTCCTCGGCGTTGATCCGGAACTCGATCGCGTGGCCGCGGGTCACGATGTCGGCCTGGCTGAACCCGAGCGGCTCGCCGGCGGCGATCCGGATCTGCGTCGCGACGAGGTCGACGCCGGTCAGCATCTCGGTCACGGGGTGCTCGACCTGGATCCGGCAGTTGATCTCGATGAAGTAGAAGCCGCCATCGCGGTCGACGAGGAACTCGAGGGTCCCGACGTTCTCGTATCCGGCCGAGACCACCGCCCGGACGGCGCGGCTCGCGAGCTCGGCTCGGGCCGCGGGGCCGAGGGCCGGCGTCGGACCCTCCTCGAGGATCTTCTGGTGCCGACGCTGAACGCTGCAGTCGCGCTCCCCGAGGTGGACCCCTCGACCGTAGCGATCGACCGCGACCTGGACCTCGACATGGCGGGTCTCGTCGAGCCACTTCTCGAGATAGAGCGAGTCGTCGCCGAATGCGGCGCGGGCCTCGGACCGGCAGACGTTCAGCGACGCCTCGAGCTCACGCGGGGTCCGGACCATCCGCATGCCCTTGCCGCCACCTCCGGCCGCGGGCTTGATGAGGATCGGATAGCCGATCCGCTCGCCTTCCGCGAGCGCCTGGGCGTCGTCGCGGAGGATCCCGTTCGAGCCGGGAATCGTCGGCAGGCCGAGCGAGCCCAACAGGCGCCGGGTCGATTCCTTGCTGGCGAACCGCTCGAGAACGGGAGCCGGCGGCCCGATGAACGTGAGATCGTGGGCGCGCACGACCTCGGCGAAGCCATCGTCCTCCGAGAGGAAGCCGTAGCCGGGGTGGATCGCATCGCAGCCGGTCACGATCGCGGCGCTGATCACCGCCGGCGCGGACAGGTACGACCGGCGGGCGTCGGCGGGACCGATACAGATCGCCTCGTCCGCGAGCTGGACGGGCAGGCTCTCCCGGTCGGCCTCGCTGTACGCCACGACGGCCTCGATCCCGAGGGTCCGGCAGGCACGCAGCACGCGCAATGCGATCTCGCCGCGATTGGCGATGAGGATCTTCCTGAACATCAGGCCTCGGCCCGTTCGGCGCTGCGCTCGGCCGGCCGACCGGCGAGCTCGATGATCACGAGCTCCTGTCCGTATTCGACCGTCTCGCCGGCCTCGACGAGTGTCGCGCCGACGATGCCGTCGGCCGGTGCGACGACCTCCTGCGGGATTCCGAGCATGTCGACCGCTCCGAGCCGATCGCCGGACCGGACCCGCGTCCCGGCTGTTGCCGCGGCTCGGGGCTGGAAGACTCCGACCGCAGGGGACGTGGCCACGGCGCGGTGTCGGTCACCGCTGTCTTCGCCGGATCGCGAGGCGCCCCTGGCGGCTGGCCCGCTCGCGGCGGAGGCGTCCGCCCCACCGGGGTTCGACCCATTCGTCGACTGGCCGACCGCGGCCGGCCGGGCGTCACGGGCCGAGCGGTGACCTTCGAAGCCCCCGGCCGCATGGCCGTGCCCGGCGTGACCCGGTTGCGATCTGGACGGCCGATCCGTCGCCCGCCGGCCGTGGCCGGCGGCCAGGTCCCCGTCTGCGGAGCGCCGGACGCGGACGGTCCAGGACCCTTCGCCGACCTCGATCTCGCCGAGCCCGGTCGCCGACAGCTTGGCCACGAGGGCCGGCAGCAGCTCGTCGGCGAGGCGATCGATCGCCGCGTGGTCGGCCGCACGTTCGTCCGCGGTCCGCGGATCCGGCGTATCCGACGCATCCGCCGAGCCGGAACCGCTCCCGGCACCACGGCCCGGGGACGGCTGTTTGGCGTCGCTCACGCGAGTCACACCTCGTCACGAGCCGGCAGCTCGTCGCGGCGGCCGGCGGGAATGTTCGGGATCCCGGACCAGCGGCCCGAGTCGAGCAGGTTACGCAGTCGATCGCCGATCCCGGGTCGCTCGGGGGTGGGCGGCTGCTGCGCCTCGACTTCGGCATACGGCCCGAGACTGCGGAACCGACGGTAGCGCGCTTCGACGAGCTCGTCGAGGGGGACCGCCGCGAGCGCGTCGAGCTGCTCGACGACCACCTCCCGAATCCGGCGAGCCGTCTCGGCAGGATCCGTGTGGGCGCCCGCGCCCGGCTCCGCCACGACGATGTCGATGACCCCGAGCGCCTGCTGCTCGGGCGCGGTCATCCGCATCGCCAGCGCGGCCGTCGGGGCCTCGTCCGCATTCCGCCAGAGGATCGCGGCGCAGCCCTCCGGGCTGATGACGGAGTAGACCGCATTCTCCAGCGCGATGACGACGTCGCCGACGGCGATCGCGAGGGCGCCACCCGAGCCACCTTCGCCTGTGATCACCACGACGATCGGTGTCCGGAGCCGGCTCATCAGTGCGATCGAGCGGGCGATTGCCTCGGCAATGCCGCGCTCCTCGGACTCCGGACCCGGATGCGCCCCGGGGACGTCGACGAAGGTGACGATCGGCAGCCCGAACCGCTCGGCGAGCTCCATGACTCGCATCGCCTTGCGATAGCCCTCCGGGTGGGGCATCCCGAAGTTCCGCCGGATGTTCTCCTCCGTGTCGGCACCCTTCTGCTGGCCGATGACGACGACCCTCCGCTCGCCGATCCTCGCGAGGCCGGCGACCACGGCCTCGTCGTCGCCGAAGAGGCGGTCGCCGTGGAGCTCGACGAACTCGTCGGCCATCGCTCCGACGAGCTCGAGGATCCGGGGCCGGGCCAGGTTCCGGGCGAGCAGCACGCGATCCCAGGTCGCCTGCTTCGGGTCCTTCGGAACGGTCGGCGCCGCTGTGCGGCCTTCCTTGCCGCCACGGCTCCCGGATGCGGCGGCGGAGGCGTCCTGTCCGCGCCCCCGGATGCGGTCAACCACGGGGATCCTCGTTCGCGACCGAATCGCCGATGACCGCCGCCTCGGTTGCCGGAGCTTGCTCCGCCGGCGGCGTTTCCGGCTCGGCCGGTTGGCTCTCGGCGAGGGGTGGCACGGGTGCAGCCGGGCTGACGACGGCCGACCGTCGCCCGACCGGCGGCGGCTCGGTGCCGTTGCCGTTCGTCGACGGCCCTGCGTCGCTCTCCGTCTGCATGACCCGCTCGGCCAGGTTCGACAGGAACGACAGCGGCCGGAACGACGGGAGCTGAAGGGGTTCGGCCATCGGCTCGCCCTCCGCCGAGGGCTCTCGACGCGCGACGAGGAACCCGAGCAGCGCGCCGATCTCACCGCGCAGCTCCGTCCGGTGGATGACGCGATCGAGAAAGCCGTGGGCAAACAGGAACTCGGATCGCTGGAATCCCTCGGGCAGCTCCTGGGCGATCGTGCCCGCGGAGACGCGGGCGCCCGCGAACCCGATGAGCGCGTTCGGCTCCGCGATGTTGACGTCCCCGAGGACCGCGAACGAGGCGAAGACGCCGCCGGTCGTCGGGTCGGTCAGGATGCTGACGAAGGGGACGCCGGCCGCTCGCAGCCGCTCGATGGCGGCGACGGTCTTCGCCAGCTGCATGAGCGACAACGTGCCCTCCTGCATCCGGGCACCGCCCGAGGCGGACACGATCAGCAGCGGCAGCCGCTCGGCGAGAGCATGCTCCGCCGCACGGGTGACCTTCTCGCCGACAACGGCGCCCATCGAGCCGCCCATGAATCCGAAATCCATGACGCAGATCGCGACCGCTCGTCCGTCGATCGTGCCGGTTCCCCACACCGCCGCGTCGCGCATTCCGGTGGCCAGCTGCGCGGCGGCGACCCGGTCCGGATACGCCTTCTGATCGACGAATCCGAGGGGGTCCTCGGACTGGAGCCCCGCGTCGCGCTCGACGAACGATCCGCCGTCAAGCAGGAGGCCGAGACGCATCTCGGCCGACAGGCGGAAATGATGGCCGCAGGAGGGACAGACGCGGGCGACCTTGTCGAGCTGCTTGTTGAACAGCATCTCGCCGCAGGACGGGCATTTCGTCCAGAGGTCCGGCGGATAGGCGTCGCGTCGCGGTCGGAATGACGGAAGCTTGATCGGCATGTCAGTGCAGCCTGCGCGTGCTCTGCGGGAGGCGTGGCGTGGCCGTCGCGGCATCGCGGGCATCGCGGACCGCGCGGGCGGCCCGCGACATCGGCGAGCCGGGCCGCGTCCAGCGCCATGCGACGATCGCTGCGCCCGCGAGCGACAGGGCGGCCGACGTGAGAGCCCCGCCGATCAGGAGCGGCCTCGCCCGGTCGCGGCGATCGAGAGCCAGGGGGTCCCCCGGGAGACCGCCGACCTCGGTCGGCCCACCGCTCACGGCCGGCTCCGACGCCGATCGGCGGCCACGCATGCGGCCTGGGACGCGGAACGGCACGACCCGGCCATCGCCGCCGACGGCAGCGGGGATCCGCATCTGGACCGCCGCCTCGGCGAGACGCATCGCCAGTCGCTCCTCGAACCGAAAGGACGGATGGACCCGGACGAGATCGTGTCGGAGACGGTCGGACGCGGCGCGGATCGCGGGGTCGAGGCCGTTCGGCAAATCCTGGGACGCGCCTTCGCCAAGAAGGGTCCGCCGGGCGAGGATCGCGTCGAGGTAGAGATCGCTCAGCAGCGCGTCCGCGGCAGCCGCGTCGCGATCGAAGGGCGTCACCCCCCGCGCCGCTGCCCGCGGCCGTGGCTCTTCGATTGAGGCTGGGACGCTTCGCGCCGTCCGAGGTCCCGGGCGACCGTCCGCAGGGCTCGGTGGATCAGGACCCGGACGGCGCCCTCCGAACGGCCGAGGATCCCGGCGATCTCCGCGGTGCTCATCTCGTCGACAAAGCGAAGCACGAGCGCACGGCGCCGATCGGCGGGAAGGCGACCGACCGCGATCCATGCGGCGCCCGCCTCGTCGCGGATGGCGACGCCACCCTCGAGGTCCAGCGGATCGGCGACCAGGGCCGCTGTCTCGAGGGGAGCCTCGGGCCGGCGGCGGCGTCCGCGCCGGAGATTGGCGATCGTGTGACGCGCGATCTGGAACAGCCACACACGGAACGTGGACGCGCCCTGCCCGTCCCCCGGCCGCGCGCGTTCCTCGAACCGGCCCAGGTTCGCGAGGGCGGCGAGGAACGTTCGCTCGGTCGCATCCTCGGCATCGTCGTGGTCGCCGAGCTCGTAATAGGCGTAGCTGTACACCTGGGCGAGATACCTGCGATAGAGGGCATCGAACTTGAGGGGGTCGTTCTGGGCCGCTTCCACGAGCGGACGATCGCGGTCGAGATGCGCGACGCGAGCGGAGGGCTCGGCCGCCGCGGAGACGCCATGCCCGGTGACGCTCACCCTTCCAAACACCGGTCGGGCCATCCTGTTACAGCCCAGCCAGCCGAACGTGGACGATCTCGCCCACGACGATCGCCCGGTCCGACGCCCCAGTGGTCACGTCCCGAACGAGAAGCGCACCCGTATCCGCATCCATCCCGGTCGCCAGGACGGACTCCGAGCCACCGTCCGGCAGGGCAAGCTCGATCGCCCGTCCCGTCGTGACCTGTCGGCTTGCCCACTCGGCCCCGTCGAAGCGTTCCTCGTGCAGATCGCGCGCCCGGGCCTCGACACGAGCCAGGAAGCGCTCGCCGAGCAGGCGCGTGTCGACGGTTCGATCGCCGGCCGCCGCCCGAAGCGAGGTCATCGTCGCCCGCAGCTCCGACGGAAACGCGTCATCCGGCCAGTCGGCGTTCAGGCCGATCCCCACGACCACCCGCGGATCGTCCGTTCCGAGACCGTCCGTCTCCCCGAGAACCCCGCCGAGCTTCCGGACCGTGCCTTCCGCCGGGGCGATGACGAGGTCGTTGGGCCACTTCAGGCCGATCGTCCCCGCGGGCAGGCCGGCAAGCTCCTCGGCCGCATCGGCCATCGCCAGCGAGACGATCGCGGCGAGGCGCCACGTCCGGTCCGCCGACAGCCACGTCGGTCGGAAGCCGAGCGAGACCAGCAGGCCGCGACCGGCGGGGGCGGTCCACGTTCGGCCGCTCCGTCCGCGACCCGCCGTCTGCTCGTTGGCGAAGGCGGCGCAGATCTCCGGCTCACCGGCCGCGAGCCATTCGCGCACGACGTCGTTGGTCGAGGCAACGGCCCCGAACCGCTCCCGGCGACGGACGGTCGGCGCCGCGTGGGTCGCGATCGCCGTCACCGAGCCGCCGCGCTGCCGGCAACGCTCGATCGAGCGGCGGCCTCCAGGGCCGCGGATTCGGGTCGCTCCAGCTCGAACGCGCGGTGGAGCGCCTGGACGGCGGTCTCGAGCGCGTCCTCGGCGATGATCGTCGTGATCCGGATCTCCGAGGTCGAGATCATCTCGATGTTGACGCCGGCGTCGGCGAGGGCGTGGAACATCCGGGCCGCATAGCCCGGTGCATTCTGGATGCCGGCCCCGACGATCGACACCTTCGCCACCGACGAGTCGGTCGTCATCTCCCGGAAGCCGAGGTCCCGGGCGATCGGCTCGAGCATCCGCTTCGTTGTCGCGAGCTCGACCTGGGGGACGGTGAAGCTCAGGTCCGTCGCGCCGCCGTGCCCGACGTTCTGGACGATCATGTCGACGTTGATCCCCGCCTCGGCGAGCGGGTCGAAGACGTTTGCGGCCACGCCCGGCCGGTCCGGAACCTCGACGAGCGTGACCTTGGCCACATTTCGATCGTGGGCGATGCCACGGACCTTGTTCCGTTGCTCCACGAGCGGGTCCTCCGTGATGACCGTTCCGGGGGCGTCCTCGAACGAGCTGAGGACCTCGATGACGACGTCGTTGACCCAGCCGAGCTCGACCGCGCGGGTCTGCATCACCTGGGCGCCTTGATGGGCGAGCTCGAGCATCTCCTCGTAGCCGATGATGCTCAGCTGGCGAGCCTCGGGCGCCAGCCGCGGGTCGGCGGTGTAGATGCCGCGGACGTCGGTGAAGATCTGGCATCTCGTCGCCCCGAGGCGAGCCGCGAGGGCGACCGCCGTCGTGTCGCTGCCGCCCCGACCGAGGGTCGTGATGTCGGCGCCGGCCGCATCGGCGGCGCTGGCTCCTTCGGGCATCCCGGTTCGGCCCTGGAAGCCGGCGACGATGACGACCTTCCCATCGCCGATCTCGCGCCGGATCCGATCGGGTTCGATCGAGGCGATCCGTGCCTTGCCGTGACGACCGTCGGTCGTGATCCCGGCCTGCGGACCGCTCAGGCTGATCGCCGCGACGCCCATGGCATGGAGGGCCATCGAGACGAGGGTCGCGCTCTGGTGCTCGCCGGTCGCGAGCAGCATGTCGAGCTCTCGCTCGTCGGGGGTCTCCGTGATCGCGGCCGCCAACCCGAGGAGCTCGTCGGTCGTGTCGCCCATCGCCGACACCACGACGACGAGGTCCGCCCCGGCCGTGCGCTCGCGGGCGATCCGGCGGGCGACGCGTCGGATGCGGTCGGCGTCCGCGAGGCTGGACCCGCCGAATTTCTGGACGACGAGCGGGGCGGCAGGCATCGACGCATTCTACCGCCCGGTTCGTGCGTGGCCGAGGTTGCGGATCGGCGCCGAAGCGGCCGCCGAGCGTGCCGGTCGGACGATGCGGCCGGCCCTCGTGGCCGGCCGGTCCCGGCCGGGCGCGGTAGCCTGTCGACAGCCCGCGACAGGAGACTTCCGGCATGTGCTTCGATCTCGACTCCCATCCGCCGATCGCACCGATCGCAGGCGGCGCCCTCGACTCGTCAGAGCTCGTCCTGCAGGCGGCCGACGGCACGCGGTTCCAGGCCTTCCGGGCCCGGGCGTCGACGTCCAGCGGTGCCGGGGTCGTGATCCTGCCCGACGTGCGCGGACTCCATCCCTTCTTCGAGGAGCTCGCGCTCCGGTTCGCCGAGAACGGGATCGACGCGCTGGCGATCGACTACTTCGGCCGAACAGCCGGCGGCGGCAGTCGCGAGCACGGCTTCGACTACATGCCGCACGTGAACCAGACGGGCTGGACGACCCTCGGCGCGGACATCCGCGCCGCGGCCGAGCACCTCCGGATGGCGAATGAGGGCCGCGTCTCGGCGCTGTTCACGATCGGGTTCTGCTTCGGTGGGCGGCTCTCCTTTCTGAGCTCCACGCTGGGCCTCGGGCTGGCCGGTGCCGTCGGCTTCTACGGCATGCCCGTCGGCCCCGGACGGAACGACATTCCGGCCCCGGTCGATCTGGTCGACCAGATGGCCAACCCCATCCTCGCCATCTTCGGCGGGGCCGACCCGGCGATCCCGGCGGAGGCGATCGCCCAGTTCGAGGCCGCCCTCGAACGGGCCGGCGTCGAGCACAGGGTCGTCGTGTATCCGGACGCTCCGCACAGCTTCTTCGACCGCAAGGCCGACGAGTTCGCCGACGCCAGTCGGCAGGCCTGGGAGGAGACGATCACCTTCATCCGCGGCCACACGCCGAACTGGATCGCCGGGGAATCCTGACGTGGGCCTCCTGCGACGGCTCCTCGGCCGTGGCAGCACGGACGAGGAGCGCGCCAGCGACGGCGAGCCCGCGCCCAGCGCGTCGTCGGCGACGTCTCCGGCGTCCGCGGCGGAGCTCGACAGCGACGAGCGGGCACGCGAGCTCGACCTGCTGCGGGAGGAGCAGGCGCGCTTCGACGACCTCATCGTCCGCCAGCAGCGCTATGCCGACCGATCCTGGGTGCCGCCGGCGCAGGGCGGGCCGCGTCGATCCGATGACGGGGAGGCCACCGCCGGCGAGGATCGCTGACGCCGCGATCCCGCGCGCCCCGAACCCGGCCCTCGAAGCGAGGACCCACAGCCGATCAGCCGCGCTTGAGCACCTGGGCCCCGCCATTGCGGAATGCCACGACGGCGATTCGGCCGGTCAGGTCCGTATCGGCGGCGGCCGCACCGAAGGCGGCCTCGATCCGGGTGATCGTCCTCACCGAGTCCGAGAACGCGAGGACGGTCGAGCCGGCCCCCGACAGG
>DATAQF010000249.1:0-10310 GCA_036264795.1 Candidatus Limnocylindrales bacterium
GTCGTCGCCACCGACGATGTGGACGACGCCGCTGAACCCGCCGACCTCGAGCTCGTCCCCGGAGTGCGTCGGGATCGATGTTGACGAGCCGGGTCACAGCGTCAGCCCTCGGGCACCTCGAGCTCGCCCGGATCGGCGAAGGCGGTGGCGCCGCGGGCGGAGCCGGCCGCGGCCATCGCCGTCCGGTAGACCCCGATCGCGTCGTCCACGCAACAGACGATCAGGTCGCCGGTCGCGGCCCGGCGAAGAGCCGTTCGGACCGCCAGCGATTCATCGAGGATCTTTTCGGCCTTGAGAGCACGTGCCCCGGTCGTGCGAGCCGCCTTGATTCCGTCGAGGACGTGGTTCGCCGATTCGCCGGCCGCCCGGCCGCGGAGGTTCTTGTCCTCCCGGACGATGATCTCGTCGAACGCGGTCGCGGCGATCGCCCCGTACTCGCGCTGGTCGTCGTCACGGCGGTCGCCGGGGATCCCGATCACGCCGATCGCCCGGCCGCTCCGGCTGTGGCCGTTCGACGACGGCCCGACCCGACCGGCCTTCGAATGCGGCTCGGTCATCATCCGCCCGACGAAGTCCGCCAGCTGGCGCATCCCGTCGACGTTGTGACAGTAGTCGATGATCACGCGGATTCCGTTGACGTCGAGGAGGTTCAGCCGGCCGGGCGCCTGGAAGAACGAGGTCGAGAAGGTCCGCAGCCCCTGCCGGATGTCGTGAAGGTGCGCTCCCGCCGCCCAGGCTGCCGCGGCCGCGGCAAGCGCATTCGCGACGTTCATCCGGGCACGGCCCCCGAATGTCGCCGGGATCAGGTGGGTGTAGAGGACGGGCATCGTGCGCGGCCCATGGCGGAGCACGATCAGCTCGCCCTCCGGACCTGGCTGGAGCACGAACGCGGCATTGCCGCGCGAGGTGTGGCCGTCCACCCGGTCGTAGCCGTCCTCGCCACGCTTCGTCGACATGCTGAACAGGACGACGCGACCGGCACAGTGGCGGCCCATCCGGTAGACGTGGCTGTCGTCGGCATTCAGGACGGCGGTGCCGGAGCGAGGCACGGCTTCGACGATCACGCCCTTGACGTTCGCGAGCTGGCCGATCGTGTCGATCCCGCCGATCCCGAGATGGTCGCCCGTGATGTTCGTGACGACCGCGACGTCGTTGCGGTCGTAGCCGAGCCCCTCGCGGAGGATCCCGCCACGGGCAACCTCGAAGACGGCGGAGTCGACGGTCGGGTTCTGGAGGACCATCTGGGCCGATTTCGGGCCCGACATGTCGCCTTTCTTGATCAGCCGGCCGTCGATGGCGATGCCGTCGGTCGAGGTCATCCCGACGCGACGACCCTTCAGCTTGAGGATGTGGCTGATCATCCGGACCGTCGTCGTCTTGCCGTTCGTGCCGGTCACGGCGATGATCGGGATCCGAGACGGGCTGCCCGGCGGGAACAGGCCGTCGATGACCGGGCGTGCGACGTACTGCGGCTCGCCCTCGGTCGGGTGCGTATGCATGCGGAACCCCGGCGCGGCGTTGACCTCGACGATCGCGCCGCCGGTCTCCCGGACCGGGGTCGCGATGTCCGGGCAGATGAAGTCGATGCCGGCGATGTCCAGGCCGACGATCTGGGCGGCGGTCTCGGCGATCTCGACGTTGTCCGGATGCGCCTCGATCGTCCGGTCGATCGATGTCCCGCCGGTGGACATGTTGCCGGTCAGGGCGAGCTTGATGAACGTGCCCTCGGGCGGAACGTCGTCGAGCCCGAAGCCCTGGCTGCGGACGAGCTCCTCGGCGGCGTCGTCGACCTTGATCCGGGTCAGGACCTTCTCGTGGCCGATGCCACGGCGAGGATCGGCGTTGGCGATGTCGACGAGCTGGCGAACGGTCCGCTCCCCGTCGCCGCGGATGCTCGCGGGCACGCGCTCGGCGATCGCGGCCACCTTGCCGCCGATCACGAGACAGCGGTAGTCGTTGCCACTGACGTAGCTCTCCACGACGAGGTCGCCGCTGCGACTCTCGCGAAGCGCCCCGTGGAACGCGGCCCGGACGGCTTCGTCACTCCGCAGGTCCAGATGGACGCCGCGCCCGTGATTTCCGTCCAGCGGCTTCACGACGCACGGGAAGCCGATCCGGCGGGCGGCGGCGACCGTCGCATCCTCGCTATCGACGACGGCACTCTTCGGGACGGGCAGGCCGGCGGAGTCGAGCAGGCGGTTCGTGAGGCTCTTGTCGCTCGCGATGTCGACGCCGATCGCCGAGGTCTTCGACGTCATCGTCGCCCGGACCCGCTGCTGGTGGACGCCCTGTCCGAGCTGCACGAGCGAGTGGCGGTCGAGGCGGATGAACGGAATGTCGCGGCCCGCCGCCTCGTCGAGGATCGCCTGGGTCGATGGGCCGAACGCCGATCGCTCGGCAAGCCGGATCAGCCGCTCGAGCTCGGCCATGAAGTCGAGCTGGGAGCGCGCGTCGTTCGGGGCCACGAGATGGTTGACGAGGGCCACGGCGATCTTGCCGGCCTCGATCCCGACGCTCTCCTCCCGGAACTCGTAGATCACGTTGTAGCGACCGTGCTCGCCGGTGCTCCTCGTCTTGCCGTGCCGCACGTCGGTGCCGGCGAGGTTCTGAAGCTCGAGTGCGATGTGCTCGGCGATGTGGCCCATCCACGTCCCTTCGCGGAGGCGCGTGATGAACCCACCGCGGCGGCCCAGGCTGCAGGCGTGATCCTCGAGGCTCGGGAGCAGCCCGACGAGGGCGTCGGTGAAGCCCGGGATCTTGTTCGACGGGAAATCCTCGAGCACCCCGAGGTCGACGACCATCCGGACGACCGGCTCCCGGGCCCAGTAGTTCGGGCCGCGCAGGATTCGCGTCTCGACGATCCGGAGGGTCGGCTCGGGGCGAGCGCCGTTGCCGTCCGAGGACCGACGGCGACGAGTCGAGCGAGTGGCGGCCGGAGGGGCGGGCACTGGCGCCGCCCCGGTGTCGGCCGGTGACGCGGAGGCGACCCTGTTGCCACGCGGCTCGGGTGCGGTCCTGGCCACGGATCCCTCCTGCCGTCGAATTCCCTCGGCCGAGTGTACCCGGCGCCGTTGCGGGACGACGGCACCCTCGCCGCGCTCGCTCGTGAGCGCCGCTCGGTCGCGGAGCCCTCGACGGCTGCGGCTCAGCCCGAGGCGATCTCGCCGCCGCCGGGCAGCGCGTGGAGCGAAGGCGTGGCCAGGCGCTGGCGGCGTCGAAGGTCGAACCGATAGCCGGACGGCAGAGAATGGAGGATGACGCCGCTGATCATCAGCGGCTTGTGGCCACGGATCTCCCAGGCGTCCGTCTCGGAGGCGGAACCGTCGACGACGGTGATGCTCCCGCGACCGATGACCTCCATGACGTGATCGGGGCCGACGACGCCGGCCGTGTCCTCGTCGACGCCCAACCCGAGGAGCGACGGATTCTGGGCGATGAGGGAGAGCAACCGACCGAGCCGGTTTCGCTGCTGGAAGTGCTGGTCGACGATCACGCCCGGCAGCATCCCGAGGCCGGCGGAGATCTGGGCCATCCGGTGCTTCGGCGTCGCCCCCGACGCCCCGAACGCGATCATGTGGCTGCTCATCGCCGACGCCCCGGCCGACGTCCCGGCGACGACCGTCCCGTGCCGGAAGCGATCGAGCATCGCGTCGGCGAGCCGCGTGCCGCCGATCGTCGAAGCGAGCTTCAGCTGGTTGCCGCCGGTGAGGAAGATCCCCGTCGCATCACGCAGCGCGAGCGCCGACATCTCGTCGTTGGCCTGTGGCCGCGTCGCCGCGTGGAGCGGGCGGACCGTCGCGACGCCGAGGTCGGTGAAGATCTGGCGGTAGCGCTCGCCGGCCTCGGTGCCCAGGCTGGACGCCGTCGAGATGACGACGATCGTGGCATCGCGACCGCCAGCCAGGGAGACGAATCGGTTGAGGATCACGCGGTCGCGGACCTTGTCCTCCGCTCCGCCGATGATGATGACGGTCCCGTCAGTCACAGACTCGCTGGCGCCTCCGCTCGTTCGCGGAAGGATACATGGCAGGCCGGAGCGGACCGTCGCGGGGCCGGTCGCGCTCTGAACGCGGCGCCGACGGCACGGCTCTCCTCGGTGTCATCGATACGCGGCTTTCTCTTTGCAGCGAACGGAATCGGGAGGATCCACGGAGCGGGGCCGCCAGGTCGTCAGGATTGACCGCGTCCGCCTCGGCGCGGGGAACGGACGAGCGGGCCAGCACGCTCGTTGAGCGGCTTGGGGTCGCCAGATCGACGGACCCGGCGGAACCTGTTCTCCGCAGAGAGAAACCTGCATGGATCACCGGCCCAGAACCGTCGCGTGACACAATCCGGCGGCGATGACGAGCGACTCGCGACAGGCCGATGGACTCCCGACCTCGATGCCGGCTGGTACGAGCCCCCACCGGCGCCGGGCGATGGTCTTTCGGCGGGCCATTCGCCACGAGATCTCGCGGCTCCACGATCCGCGGCGGCTGGTCGCGATGGGACTCCTCATCGTCACGTTCGGATGCATCGCGGCCGGCGTGATCGCCAGGGGGGAGCCCGCCGGCGCCGACGCCCGGGCGTACTGGGCGGCCGTTCGGATCTGGCTCGGTGGCGGAGACCCGTACCACCCCACCGGGCCATTCCTGCCCTACGTCTACGCGCCCTGGATGCTGCCCCTGTTCGCTCCGTGGGCGCTGATGCCATGGGACGTCGCCTGGTACGTCTGGCGCGGGGGGACGATCCTGGGCCTGCTCTGGACGATCCACTGGGCGTATCGGCAGCGCCCGCTCGAGACCGCCATCCTCGTCGCGCTGCTCGGATTCTCGTTCGGGGCCAACCTCGACACCGGCAACATCAACCTGCCGCTGACGCTCCTCCTCTGGGCCGCCCAGTTCAGCCGGCCGATCCTCGCCGGTGCGCTCTGGGCGATCGCGTCCTGGATGAAATGGGTTCCCGTTCTCTTCATCGCCGTCTTTTCGCCGCGCGCCCGGCTGTGGGGCCTGGCCTTTCTTGCCGGCTCGGTTCTGCTGAGCCTCGCGACCCTGCCCGGGACGGTCGCCCAGCTCGAGGCGCTCATCGGCTTCGGGCGACGGCCGCTCCGACTCGACTACATCGTGTTCCTCTGGGCGCTCGTCCCGGTGCTGTATCGCCAGCCCGAGCCGTTCGGCTGGCTGCGACTTCGCTGGTGGCGAGCATGGTTCGAGCGCTGGCGAACGGAGCGCCGGTCACGCGGCCGGCGCATCCGGAACTGGCTGGGCCTGCCCCACGGGTCGCCGGGCGATCGGAGCCGGCCGGGCGTCGAGGAGCCGGTCGAGGTCAGGCGATGATCGTCGGCGCCGGCACGGTCGCCGAGCGCCGGTCCGGCTCAACCACCGGACGCAGCAGGAACATCGCGACGACGTAGTAGGCGGCTCCGAGGAGGAACGCCGCGCGCGGCCCCGTGCCCAGTCCGAGCGTGTTGTTGACGAGGTCGATGATCAATCCGCCGGTCATGGCCGCGAACACGGTTGACGAGCTGGTGGCGACGTTCGAGAGGCCCATGTATCGGCCCGAGGACGCACGCGGGATGATGTCGGTGATCAACGCCCAGTCGACGGCGAGGAACGTTCCGGCCGACGCCCCGAACAGGCCGGCCCCGATGAGCGCGAATGGGACCGACGGGCCGAGCGCCGCGATCACGAGCCCGACGCACCCGATGACACAGCTCGCATAGATCACCGGCTTGCGACCGATCCGATCGGACAGGCGGGCGCTCGGGATGATCGCGACCAGGTTGCTGATGACGACGATGATCAGGATGAGGAAGTTCGTCCCGTTGGCCTCCTGCTCCAGCTGGCCAAAGGTCTGTTTCAGGTAGGCGATGACGAATCCGACCAGGATCGAGCCGCCCATGAGGAAGAAGAAGCGCGAGGCGACGAGCCAGACGTAGGACCGCTCCCGGAGGATGTCCGTGCCCCAGGCGGTCTTCGCGATCTGCGGCCACGTGCGACTCTCCCGATCGAGAGGCGCCTGACCAGGGCTGACACGGAGGACGACGGCAACCATCGTCACGAGCTCGACGATCGCGACCGCCGCGATCGCCAGCTCGATCCGGCCGATGGCGACGCCGATCGTCACGAGGAGGAACCCGGTGACGTTTCCGAGGATCTGCATCAGACCGACGAGGGCGCTCGCCATGCCGACCTGGCGCTCGGCGATGAGATCGGGAACGTAGCCCTGGAACGGCCCGCGGGCGATGTTCGTGCTGATCGACAGGAGCGCCACGAACGCACCGAGGATCAGGACGTTGTTGGCGGTCGCGATGCCGGCAAGGAACATGAGGTCGAGCAGCGAGCCGAACACGATGAAGGGCTTGCGGCGACCCCAACGGCTGACGGTGAAGTCACTGATCGCGCCGACCGTGGGCTGGATCAGGATCGACAGGAACGCCACGGGGATCGAGATCAGGAAGGCGATCCGACCGATTTCCAACGGATCGGCAAATCCGCCGAAGTTCAGGCGGTTCTGGGTGAACAGCCCCACCGCTCCATCGATCGCCGTCAGGCCAAGCCAGTACAGCGAGATCCGGACCAGGTGGCCGATCGGCAGCTCGACCGTCGGGCGGGCGCCGACGACCTCCAGGGATCCCGTGGGCACGGTCTCCATCCCGTTCCTCTCCTCCCCCCGGAACGTGGCTCCTTGTCAGAGCGTAGGACGCCGGATCGCCCCGTTCGTTACACCTCCGCGGTTCCAGCCTCATCCAGCGCAACGGCCTGTCCCGGCTTGACGACCCTCCGCCGGGTCGCTCCCGGCGCCACATAGCGGAACAGCGACCGATCAATCGAATAGATGGCGGTCGAGGCGATCCCGATCGTTCCAAGGCGGAAGGTGAAGACCGGGTTCTCGCTGTTGCCGGCGTAGGCGACCGTCTTCCCGTCGCTCGTCAGGACCGCCAGGTTCGCCTGACCGCCGAACGTCTCGTGCAGACACCGGAGCGCCGCCTGTGGCGACGCCATCGTCGTCCAGGCGTCCTCGAGCCAGCGCTCGCCGACCTCCGTGTCGGCTCGGCCGTGGATCCGGCCCTCGGCCTGGAACCGACGCCGGGCTTCGCGGATCTGTCGAAGGTCCCCGTTGTGGCTGAACGCGAACCGGCCCGCGGGATCGACGAACGGCTGCGTGTCGGCCAGCTGGAGAGTCGAGAGCTTGGATGGGCGCCGGAGATGGAGCAGAAGCGATGTCGTCTCCACGGCACCGACGGCGGTCGTGCCCGGGTCGTCTCGAAATGCCCGGACATCGCGATAGCCGTCGAGGGTGCCCTGCTCCGTCAGCCAGGACGCGCCCCAGCCGTACCCCGCCAGCCCGTATCGCTCGAGTCGCTCGGTGAACGGCCAGAGCTCATCGAGCCGGAACGGCTCCGCCGATCGGGCGATGAAGTGCTCGCACATCGGCCGCGATGATACGCGCGCCGACCGCCGCTCTTGGACGCGAGTGGCATGCCGCGCGACCCAGGGCAGCGTGGCAATCAGTCTCCGAGGCGGTGGCGGATCGTCGATTCGTATTCCGGGAAGTAACGGCTGATCTCCGTGATCTCGAACGACCGCAGGATCGACTGCGGCGACTCACGCTCGAGCAGGAACGCGAACGAGGCCTTGACGAGGGCGGTCGGGTCGGCTGCTCCGGGCGCGAGACGGGCGAGCTCGTCGGCGCCGACGCGGACGCGATGGGTCGAGACGTCGATGCCGTGCTCGCGAAGCTGGACGGCGCAGGTCCAGCCGGCCTCGCGCGTTCCGTCGCAGCGAGCGGCGATCGAGATCATCGGCTCCGCGACTGGCACGACGGGCACCAATAGGTCGTCCGCGGGTTCTCGGCGGACAGGGGCGCCGACTGGATCGGCGTACGGCACCGCCGACACGGTCGCCCGGCGCGGCGATAGACGCGCATCGGCATCCGGCCGGGGGCCTCTCCGACGCTCTGCCGAAGCAGGCGTCGCGCAGTCGCGATCAGCCGATCGAGCGTTTCGTCGTCCAGATCGGCGACCCTGGTCCACGGATCGATTCGCTCATGAAAGAGCGTCTCGTTCCGCCAGATGTTCCCGATACCGGCCTGCGCCTGCTGGTCGAGCAGGGCCGCCGAGATCGTGGCTGTGGCACGAGCCGGCTCAAGCAGTCGGCGGCGCGCTTCCGCGCCGTCGTCCGGGCCGTAGTCCGGTGCCAGCAAGTCCGGCCCGAGCCGCGACAGGGTGGGATGGATCGCCTCCGCTCGGGCTTCGAACAGCTCGACGACCGGGGCGTCGAAGCAGACGGCCACGGCGCCCGGGACCTCGATCACGAGCCGAGCCCTCGACGCCGGCCGGCGCCAGCGCTCGCCGGGCCGGTACCGATGCCACGATCCGTTCATCCGGAGATGCGTCCGAAGCTCGAGGCCGTTGTCGAACCGGATCAGCAGGTTCTTCCCCACGGCCTCGATCCCCGTGATCGTCGCCCCGACGATCCGCTGGACCTGGGGGCCGCCGGCCCGAACTCGGGCGGCGGTGACCGGCCGGCCGACGAGATGCGGAGCCAATCCCGCGGCGGTTCGATGGAGCGTGTCGCCCTCGGGCAACCGGACGCCGCCGTCAGTTCCGGCTGAATCCGCCGAACGCGGCGCTCACGCGGCGCGGCTCGGGCGTGTGCGATTCGGGGCGGCGGAGGACGAGGCCGCGGTAGCCGGCGACGAACCCGGCGGCGAGCAGCCGCTCCCGGAACGGCGACGACGAGACGGCCTCGCCGTCGACCTTGGTGATCACGAGCTCGCGAGCCCGCCCGTCGGCCACGAGCCCGCCGAGGGCGCGCGCGGCCGCTTCGCCGACATCGGGGTCGTCGCTCGCGGGCAGTGTCTGGATCGAGCCGCCGCCGCGATCGAGATACAGGGCCGCGACTCCGTCGACCAGCACGACATGAGCGCCTGCCGCCCGCTGGATGGGCCGGCGATCACCCTCGCCTCGCCGCGGCCATGGGATCGCCGCGCCGTATGGATTCGCGGGGTCGGCCGCGGCCAGGAGGTGGACGGTCCGCTCGGCGGCATCCCGACCGGGCTCGCGTGCGGAACGAAGGCGTTCGATCGCACCGGCAAGCGCGAACTGGGCCGCACCGAGGCCATCGATGAAGTAGCCCCGTCGAATCCGGCCGGCGTCCTCGAGGGCTCGGAGGACCGGGTAGACCGCCGAAAAGCCCCCATCGATCGATTCGGACACGACGGCCTCGCGGGTGACGATGCCGTACCGATCGAGCAGCGCCAGGGCGGTCGCGTGCAGGCGCTCGGTCGGCGTGCCCGCCGGAGTCTCGACGAGGGACCAGCGACCGGCAGCCTCCGGCGGCCCGAGCGACGTCAATCGCCCGGGACGACGCTGGCGGGCATCGCGGGGTCGCCGCTTCCAGCGGAGGGCCCGCAGTGGCGCGAACGTGTCGTTCGTGACCTCGCCCGCCCACACGAGGTCCCAGAGCGCGTCGAGGACCTCGCGATCCGGGCCTCCGCCGGCGGCTGCGTGAATCTCGCGATAGAACGAAGCGCCGCGTCGCTCCAGATGGTCGCGGATCCGCTCGTGGCGATCGCCGGTGGGGCGGTCCGGGCCGTCAGCCGTGCGTCCGACGGGTCGGAGCAGCTCCCGGCCGGGCCGGATCAGGGCGATCCGTCCGTCGTCTCGGCCCAGGCTTCCTCGCCCCACCCATGCCACCTCCCCGAGTGCACCCAGCTCATCGAGCAGCCGCGGCTGATAGCCCGGAACCCGAGCCGGCAGGACGTCGCGCTCGAGCACCGACGCGGGCAGCGCCACACCCGCCAACTGGTCGACGACTTCGGCGAGCCGCTCCAGTGCGGCGATCTGGCGAAGGGGGGCCGCCGGCTCGCCGACGGGCGTCACGCCCTGCCACGCAGGCAGGAAGCGGGCAAATGCGGCCGGATCCACCGGCTCGATCTCGCGCCGCAGCCGGGCCAGGGATCGGCGGCGGAGGAGGCGCAGGACGTCCGGGTCGATCCATTCGCGTTCGGCGCCTCCGGGGCGGAACTCCCCGCGAAGGATCGTTCCGGCATTGAGCAGTCGCTCGAGGGCATCCTCCACGACGCCGACCGGAAGCCCCCAGCGAGCCGCGGGTTCCGGTGTCAGGAACGGTCCGTGGCCGCGCGCCCAGCGCGCCAGCAGCCCGTCCAGGGCCCCGGAGGTCGGTCCGAGGAACGCCTGCGGCACGCCGGTCGGCGGGGACACCCCGACCGCATCCCGGTACCGAGCGACGTCCTCGATCGCGATCCAGCGGTCGTCCCCGGCGATTCGGGCCGCGACGGCACGTCGCGTGGCGATCAGCTCGGTC
>DATAQF010000250.1:0-10159 GCA_036264795.1 Candidatus Limnocylindrales bacterium
GCCGAGATAGCGGCTTGTCTGGCGCGGCGGCGCGACCTCGTAGGTCAGGTTCGGATCGGAGCTGTTCGTGCCGGCGTTCGCGATACCGAGGAGCCCGAACGCAAGGCCGAAGGCGGGGAAGCCCGTCGCCGCGATCGCCACGATCATGCCGAGCGCCAGCGCGGACGCCGCTCCCTCGAGCACCAGCTTCCACCCCCACCGATCGCCGACGAGGCCCCATGCCAGGCCGCCGACCGACTGGGCGAGGAGGTACACCGCCGCGAACGCGGCGGCATCCGCGGCGCTCAGGCCACGCTGCAGGCCGGCCACCGCGACAAACCCGACCCCCATCGTGCCGAGCGCCACGATGCTGCGTCCGACGAGGAACCAGCGATAGGTCTCGTGGGTGCGCAGCAGATCCGGGACCTCGCCGAGCAGACGCCGGAACGGCACGCGGGCGATCGTCTCCGGGTATGGGACCTCACGGAGGTTCGCGATGAAGAGCAGGGAGATGAACGACAGGCCGAACGCCAGCCAGAAGCACGCCTGGACGCCGCTGGGATAGGGCAGCTCGTGCAGCAGCCGGCTCGCGATCGTGGCCGCGCCGAATCCCATCAGGCCCCCGATCAGTTGCACCCCGCCGTAGAACCGGCCGCGCCAGCGGACGATCGACTTTGCCATGAAGTCGCCATAGGCCGGACCGATCAGACCCGTGGTCACCGCGTAGAAGGCAAAGGCAAGGAAGAACAGCACGAGCACGTCCGCATTCGGCAGGACGCCGACCGTCATCGCGGCCGCCGCCATCGCGAGGATGCCGACCCGCTCGGCCACCGCCACCGCGAGGACGAGCGGCTTGCGCCGGACGCGCCCGCTGGCGAGATGCGCACCGAACAGCGACGGCAGGAAATGCCCGACGGCGAACGTCGCGGCGAGGAGCCCGAACACGAACGGGACATCCGTCAGGGAGCGCACGAACGCCGGCAGGATCGTCGTCTCGGAGAGCAGCGTGATCGCGAACGCGAACGTCGCGCCATCGAGGGTCAGGAGGGCGAAGTTCCAGCGCAGGTTGCGCTCGGCCGCGTCGACGTACGCCGGCTGGGACTGCCGCATGAGCTCGACATCGGCGCTCAAGCGACCGCGCCCACCTTCGCCCGGTCGCGCTCGATCAGGATCCGCAGTGCCTCGACGGACGTCCGGAGCAACCCATCGAGCGAGAAGGTCTTCATGCCCTCCTCGATCTCCTCCTCGGACGATTCGGGACCGCCGGCCATGACCATCACGCCGCCGGCGCGAACCCGTTGAATCGAGGCGATCGTGAAGATGGCCGCCGCCTCCATCTCCGAACAGATCGCCCCGCCACCGACCCAGGCGTCCCACCGCTCGTGGAGCCGTCCGGCCAGGGGCATCCGGTCCGGCTCGACCTCGCCGTAGAACGAATCCTTCGACTGGGTCACCCCGAGATGGGCCCGCTGGCCCGTCCGGATCGCCGCATCCCGGAGCGCCACGACGATGTCCAGGTCGGCCACCGCGGGAAACTCGATCGGGAGGTAGTGGCTGGACGTGCCCTCGTCCCGGATCGCGGCCGTGACGACGGCGAGGTCGCCGAATCGGATGAACGGCTGCATCGCTCCCGAGGTGCCGACGCGGATGAACGTGTCGGCGCCGAGGCGGACCAGCTCCTCGATCGCGATCGCGGCCGACGGGCAGCCGATTCCCGTCGAGACGACCGACACCGGTTCGCCCAGGAGACTGCCGGTCCACGTCGTGTATTCGCGGTGCGTCGCCACATGGCGGGCGTCATCGAACAGGGCCGCAATCGGCTCGCAACGCCCCGGGTCGCCCGGCAGGAGCACGTACCGCCCGACGTCGCCGCGGCCGAGGTGAAGATGATGCTGGAGCTCGCGCTCGTCAGGCCTCGTGGCGAGATCGGTCACGCGGCCGCCCGCCGGTCGGCCTCGATCAGGACCTTGAGTCCCTCGACGGCGCTCCGCAGGAGGACGTCGAGGTCGCAGCGAGCCGTTTCCTCGGCGGTCATCGGCCGCTGGTCGGGATGGCCGGCGATCATCATCACCCCGCCCGCTCGCACCCGGAGCGTGCTGGCGACGATGTACAGCGTCGCCGCCTCCATCTCGGAGCAGAGCGCGCCGCCGGCCATCCACGCCGTCCAGCGCTCCTGGAGTCGCTTGGCGACGGGCATCCGGCCGGGCTCGTGCTGGCCGTAGAAGGAATCCTTCGATTGGCCGATCCCGACGTGGGCGCGGGCTCCGGCGAGCCTGGCGCCCTCGCGCAGGGCGAGCGTGACGTCCGTGTCGGCGACGGCCGGAAACTCGATCGGGAGGTAGTGGCTGGACGTCCCTTCGTCACGGATCGCGGCGGCGACGATCCCGAGATCGCCGGGTTCGATGAACTCCTGCATCGCCCCGGACGTGCCGACGCGGATGAACGTGTCGGCGCCGATCTTTGCCAGCTCCTCGACGGCGATCGCGGTCGAGGGGCCGCCGATGCCCGTGGACGTGACCGACACCTTCTCGCCGAGGAGCGTGCCGGTCCAGGTGTTGTATTCACGATGCTGCGCGACCTGATGCGGCTCGTCGAAGTACGCGGCGATCGACTCGCACCGGCCCGGGTCGCCGGGCAGGAAGACATATCGGCCCACGTCGCCGGGACGAAGCTGGACGTGGTACTGGAGGTCCGAGTCGGGCAGGGCCATGAAGTGCCTCCGATGGAGCAGGAGCGGGGCGGACGACGGGTTCGAGGGCGAGAGGCGGCCGCGGTCAGGCGCGCACGACGAGCCAGATCGCGGAAGCGATGAAGGCGACGAAGAGCACGGTCGAAGCCGCGACGAGTCCGATGGCGACGACGGGCGGAAAGACGATCGATCGGCTCATATCGAGGCCGCCCGTGGCGAGGAAGACGGCCAGGCAACCGATCAGGAGGGCGACGCCGGCGAGCCCGACGAGCCAGTCGGCCGGCCGAACCGCGACCTGCCGGTAGCTCGTCTTGTGGCCGGTTGATCCGAACGCCCGTGACTCGAGCGAGATCGAGAGTTGCTGGACACGCTCGATCGCGCCGGCGAACACCGGGACGAAGCTCGGGATGATCGCGCCGAAGCCGGTGCTCTTCATGCCGCGCGACTTCTGTGCGCTCATGACGACGGCGATCTCGCGCTGGAGGACCGGGATCAGCTGGAGCGTCATCGCGAGCATGAAGTTGAGGACGTACGGCACGCGGAGGCGGCTGAGCGACGTGAACAGGTCGCTCGGATGGGTCGTCATGATCATCGCCAGGGCAAAGATCGTCATCGACATCGCCCGGGCGAGAAGCGACAGGCCGCTGTAGATCCCTTCCTGGTAGATCGTGAACGGGCCGATGCTCGTGATCGCCGTCCAGGGCTGGGGAAACGCCGGGGCCACGCTCTGGAACACGATCAGCGACGTCCCGACGGGCAGCAGGATCATCATCACCCGGGCGAACTGCCGCCAGATCCCCGCCGTCAGCACGACGAGAAGCCCGGCAATGGACAGCCCGAGCAGCAGCAGCGGATTCCGCGTCGCGAAGGAGATGATCAGGACGACGACGACCCAGACGAGCTTCGCGATCGGGTTCAGCCGGTGGAGGAACGAGTTCCCCGCGACCATCGAGATCGGAACCGCGACGCCCTGCATCTCAGCTCACCCCCGAAATCACGGGTCGTAGCGTCGGCCCGATTGCGTCCGCGAGCTCGTCGACCGAGAGGGCCGGCGGTCGTCCGGTCCGTGCCTGCAAGCGCAACGCGATCTCGGTGATCTGGGGTGGCTCGAGGTTCGTCCGGGCCATCACCTCGCGATCCGCGAACACCTCCCGTGGCGTCCGATCGGCAATCAGCTGGCCGTTCCACATCACGAGGACGCGGTCGACGACGTCCGCCATGAGCTGCATGTCGTGGGAGACGCAGATCACGGTCGAGCCGTCGGATCGGAGCCGCCGGATCAGCTCGTTGATCTTCCGGGTCGTGATGTGATCCTGGCCTGTCGAGGGCTCGTCGAGGACGAAGATCTCCGGGCGCATCGTGTAGATCGCCGCGATTCCGACCAGCTTCCGCATCGGGAAGCTGATCCGGTACGGGTGGAGGTGGCGGACCGACTCGAGCCCGAAGAAGGCGATCGCCGCCTCGACGCGCTCGGCGACCTCGGCTGGGTCGAGGCCGAGGTTTCGCGGCCCGAATCCGAGGTCGACCTCGACGCTGCTTGCGAAGAGCTGGTGGTTCGGGTTCTGGAAGACGTAGCCGACGTGTGCGGCGAGCTCCTGGACGCGCCGCCGGGTCGTCTCGATCCCCGCGACCGTGACCCGGCCCTCGGTCGGCTTGAGGAGCCCGTTCAGATGCTTGGTGAGCGTCGTCTTGCCCGACCCGTTCTGTCCGACGACGCCGACGATCTCGCCCGGCTTGATGCGGACGGAGACGTGATCGAGAGCCCGGACCTTGCCCCGGCTGTAGACGTGGGTGAGGTCGTCGACGATCACGGACGACGGTCCATCTCCGGCCGCGTCGGATCCATCGCCGCGTGGCTCGGTCGCCACCGGCGGGGCCTGCGTCGCGGTCATCGAGCGGTCCCGATCATCGTCGCCTCGAGCGCGTCCACGGCCTCCTCGGTCGTGACCGGCAGTTCTCCCCGCCAGGCGCCGTAGCGCGAGCGAAGGGCCACGGCCAACTCCGTGGCCTGCGGTGGTCGCAGCCCGATCCGCTGGAGCGTCTCGATCCCGCTGAAGACCTCGCGCGGGGTGCCGTTCGCGACGATCCGGCCGTGATCGAGGACGATCACCCGGTCGGCGAAGCGAGCCATGACCTCGACCTCGTGCTCGGCCATGACGACGGTCATCCCGTTCTCGCGATTGAGGCGCTCCGCGATCGCGAAGACCTCCTGCTTGCCGATCGGGTCGAGGTTCGAGGTCGGCTCGTCCATCACGAGGATCCGGGGCCGCATCGCGAGGACGGCGGCAATCGCCAGTCGCTGCTGCTGTCCGCCCGACAGGGCGAGCGGCATCCGGTCGTCGAAGCCGACGAGGTCGACGGTCGCGAGGGCCTCGGCGATCCGGGCCCGCATCTCGTCGAACGGCACGCCGAGGTTCTCGAGCCCGAGCGCGACCTCCTCGGCGACCGTCATCTGGCTCATCTGGAACTCCGGGTTGTCGAAGACCATCCCGACCGTCTTCGCCATCTCCCGGACCGGCGTCTCGGTCGGGTCGAGCCCGGCCACCCCGATCGTGCCGGCCAGGTCGCCCATGACCATGTTCGGGATGATTCCGTTGATGCAGAGCTCGAGCGTGGTCTTGCCCGCTCCGTTGAGCCCCATCAGCGCGACGTACTCGCCTTCGCCGATGGTCAGGGAGACGTCGTCGAGGGCGTGGCCTTCCGACGCGGCGTACTGGAACGTGACGCGTTCGAACTCGATGATGGGCGCAGGCGATGGCAAGGCCGTGTCTCCGCTGGGGCGCCCGGGCGTGGCCGCCCGGAGGACCGCCGGGGGCGTGAGCGCCCGGAGGAAGGAAGGGGCGGACGGGCTGGGGGCACCCGTCCGCCCGGGAATGGACGGTCAGTCGTCCAGACGCTGGACGATGATCGCGATGCCGGCGGCGATGATGAACAGTCCGAGGACCATCACCGAGCCGCTGAGGATCGCGTATGGATCCGACTTCGCCACCAGGGCCGCGATCTCCGTCGACGCCCAGGGCATGATCAGGGTGAGGAAGCCCAGGCCGAGGACGCCGGCACCAAGCTGCTCCTTGGTCCCGACCGTCCGGCCGGTGACCTCGGTGGGTCGTTCTGTCGTTTCGTTGACGGCCATCCGTGTCCTCCTCAGCTCTTCGCGGTGACGGCGATCGAGACGAGCATGACCGCGATGCCGATGACGACACCGCCCGCGGCGACGACGATCGTCCGCATCGGGGCGGCCTTCACCAGCGGCAGGCTCGCGGTCAGGTTCTCCGGGAGCGCCTCGATGATCGCGAGGGCCACGAACCCGGAGATGATCTTGTCGGCCAGCGACACGAGGATGTTGCTCGAGAAGACCGAGACGAACAGGTTCTGGCCCATCGCCAGGAACGCCGCGGTCATCAGGTCGCTGAAGTGTCCCGTCGCTCCGCCGAAGACGAACACGTAGATCGGCACCGCGGTCAGGGAGACCGCGAGGGCGACGAGGAGGTTCAGGATGAAGAACCTCGGGATCGTCCGGCCCATGCCGAAGTTCCGCACGCCGTAGCCCCAGACCAGGGCGCCGACGACGTTGCACAGGGCGAACGGAAGGCCGATCGGGCCGGTGAGGAACGCGCTTCCCGTGTTCGTGATGACGCCGACCAGGGCGCCCCACCACGGGCCGAGGACGATCGCCACGACCGCCGTCCCCATCATGTCGAGGAAGATCGGCAGGTGGAGCAGACCGTTGATGTAGCCGCCGACGATGTTCAGAGCTGCGGCCACCGGAATGAGGGTGACCACGTAGGTGAGTGGGATGCGCTGCTGACGCTGACGGGGTGCCGGCCCCGCTGCGGTGATGGTCGCCATACCTCTCCTCTCCAGAGCTTCGACTGCATCGATGGCTCCGACACCCTCCCTGCGTCGGAACGCAGCTCACCTCACGTGCCACCTCCGTGCTGGGAAGCGATCGGCTCGCGTGACGGAAGCCCGTCCAGGGACCACGCGGACGTGGTCGTGGGATCGGCAGCGGACTCGGACGACCCGCGCCGGACGAAGACACTGAAGATGTCGTTGCGAAGCTGGACATCGGAATACATGACGATCCGGCCGTCGCTGAGCGCATGGACCTGGGACAGGACGAGGGCCAGGCTCCCCGACGTCACGTGGAGCTTCGTGGCGAGAGGCTCGCCGACCGTTCCGGCGCGGAGCCGCGCATACCCCGACGTGACGGGGAGGCCGTAGTGCCGCGCCAGCAGCTCGTAGACGGAGAAGCGGTAGCTCGCCGCGTCGAGCGGCAGGCCTGCGTCGATGATCAGATAGTCGACCGAGTAGACGGCGGGCTCGCCATCGGCCGTTCGGAGGCGGCGGAGGACGAGGGTCTTGTCGAGGCCGGGCCGGCCCAGCGCGAGGGCAACGTCCTCGGGGGGCACCTCGATCGACGCCTCGACCTCGCTCGTCTCGGGCGTCATCCCCATGTCCCGGATCATGTCGCTGATCGAAAGGTTCGCCTCGAGCAGCATGGAGATCCGGATCCCGGATCGCCCGTGGACGTACGTTCCCCTGCCCTGCTCGCGGCGCAGGAGGCCCTTGGCGACGAGACGCCCGACGGCCTCGCGGAGCGTCGTCCGGCTGATGCCCACCGAGCTCGCGAGCTCGTTCTCCCCGGGCAGCTGGCTGCCGACGGGGTACTCGCCCATGAGCACCCGCCGTTCGATCTCGTGTGCGGCGCCCTCGGCCCGGGTGCTCATCAGACCTCACACATGAAACGTTAGACGTTTAGCCTATGAGCCCCGTCAAGAGTGTCTCGCAGGGAGAGTCGAGCATGCGTGAGCTGATCCTGGACATGGATATCGGCGTCGATGACGCGATCGCCCTGATGTATCTCTCGACCAAGCCGGACATCCGGATCGTCGCGGTTGGAAGCTGCCATGGCAACACCGGAGCGGCCGACGCGGCCGAGAACGGCCTTCGCCTCCTGGCGCTGTGCGGTCTGGACGATGTCCCCGTCGCCGTCGGCGCGGTCCAGCCCCTCGTCCGGCCCGTGAACCTCGGGCCTGAGGTTCACGGCGCCGATGGGCTCGGAAATGTCCGCGACACCGCGGCTCCGGCGACCGCTCGACGGCCGGTGGGGGAGTCGGCGGCGGAGCAGCTGGTCCGTCTCGTGCGCGACCGCCCCGGCCGGCTCGACGTCCTCGCGACGGGGCCCCTCACGAACCTCGCCCTCGCCCTTCGTCTCGAGCCGCGCCTGCCGGAGCTCGTGGGCTCGGTCGTGATCATGGGCGGCGCGGCGAACGCCGTCGGCAACATGAACCCGGTCGCCGAGGCGAACATCTGGAAGGACCCGGAAGCGGCGCGCATGGTCTTCGAGGCTTCGTGGCCGCTGACGATGGTCGGACTCGACGTCACGATGCGGACGATCCTCGACGAGGCGGCGATCGCCCGGATCGCCGGGAGCGACCGGCCGAAGGCGCGACTGGCGACCGCGATCCTCCGCCACTATCTCGACTTCTACCAGTCGATCCTCGGTTATGAGCGGCGGGTCTGCCCGCTCCATGACCCGCTCGCCGCCGGGATCACGGCCGACCCGACCCTGGTTCGGCGGGCGCTCCGCGCCGACGTCGTCGTCGACTGCGGGGAGGACGCGCGCGGCATGACGATCGTCGATCAGCGTCGGAATGGCGGCCCCGCCACGGAGCCGCGCCTCGCGACGGAGGTCGTGCTGGAGGTCGACTCCGAACGCTTCGTGGAGGATCTCGTCGCCGCGCTCACGACGTGACGCAAGCCGGCGCGCGGCGTGACCGGCCCGCCACCGGCTAGCATCGATCCGATGACCCGCCTCGTTCCCGGGCGGCCGCCCACGGCCGCTGTCGTCGGCTGCCTCGGATTCCTGCTGCTCGGCTGGAGCGGGCTGCTCGTGCCATCCCTGATCCGCTCGATCGAGCACGATTTCGGGCAGTCGGACGCGGGGATGGGCCTGTTCTACCTGCTCAATGCGGCCGCGTACGTGACGGGCTCGATGGGCGGTGGCGCCGTCACGGAGCGAATCGGCCGGCGACGGGTCCTCGCGACCGGCGGACTCCTGATTGCCCTTGGGCTTCTCGCCCTCGCGACCGTCCCGTCCTGGTCGCTCTTCCTCCTCGCAGCGATCCCGTTCGGACTCGGCTCGGGCGTCATCGACGGCGGCGGAAATGCCCTGTTCCTCGACCTGTTCGCCGCCGCTCGCGGTCGTGCGTTGAACCTGCTGCACCTCTTCTTCAGCCTCGGCGCCCTCGGGTCGCCCTTCATCGTCGGCCGACTGGTCGAGTCGGGCGTCGGGTGGCAGGCGCTGATCGCGGGCACAGGTGTCGCGGCGATCCCCTTCGCCCTGGCGCTCGGGCTCGTCGACATGCCGTCTGGGCATCACGAGGGCCGCGACCGATCGGCGACCGTGGCGGTCCGGCCCGCCCTGGATCGCTTGCTGCTGGCCCTCGCGATCGCGATTGCGCTGTACGTCGCCTCGGAGATCGGGGTGTCGAACTGGCTCGTCCGGTTCCTCTCGTCCGCGCCGCTCGGGGTCGCCACGACGGGCCTGACCTTGTTCTGGGCCGGGCTCACGCTCGGCCGGCTGACCTCGGCGCGCCTCGCCGACCGATTCGACCATGCCCGATTCGCATCGGTCTCGGCGGTCGTCATGGCGGGAGCGCTGGTCTGTGCGGTTGTCGTCCCATCCCTGCCGCTGTCGCTGGCGCTCTTCGCCCTCGCCGGCTTCGCGTCGGGACCGGTCTACCCGCTGATCATGGCGATCGGCGGCGAACGCTTCCCGGGTCGCTCGGCGGCCGTGGCCGGCTTCCTGGCCGGCGCAGCGGTCGCCGGCGGGCTCGTGTATCCGCCCCTGATGGGCCTGATGTCCGTCACGGTCGGGCTGCCCGCCGCGATGGTCGGCACCGCCCTCCTCGGGCTGGTCTGCGGGATCGTCCTGTTCGTCGTCGGGCGGCGCTCGGCAGCTGCCGGACCGCTCGCCGTTGTGGACTCCTGAGGGCCTGCAACTGACGATCGGGCTGGACGGTCAGGCGCCGGCGCACAGGCGAGGGCACTGAGCCCGGCCGGGTCGAGGTCTTGCCGAGGCGAGCGCCGGCGCGCGTTATCGTTACGACCGTCGTGAGAACGGCCCTCGGATCAGGGTCGTCGCCCCAGGACGGAGGGTTCGGTGGACGACTTCCCGCGCTTCGATCTGGATGGCCGCGTCGCGCTCGTCACCGGCGCGTCGCGCGGCCTGGGTCGGGCGATCTCGCTCGCGCTCGCCCATGCCGGCGCGCACGTCGCACTGGGCCTTCATGACGTGTCGAGCGAGAGCCCGGCCCGCGAGATCGAGGCGATGGGCCGACAGGCCCTTCCGGTCCAGATGAACATGCTGGATCTGGCCGAGATCTCGCGCGCGGTGGACACCGTCGTCGAGCAATTCGGCCGTCTCGATATCCTCGTGAACAATGCCGGCGTCAGCGCGACGTCGCCGGCCGAGGACGTGACCGA
>DATAQF010000254.1:0-16543 GCA_036264795.1 Candidatus Limnocylindrales bacterium
CCGACCTCGGGCCGGATTGCCGTTCATGGCCGGACGATGGTCGCTCGCCCGATCCGAGCGTGGCTGGAACCGTTCCTGTGGGTCGCTCCTGCGGTCGTCGTCGGGCTGATCAGTGCGATCGTCGTCGCCGCGGCGCAGAGCGAGACCGTCGGCTTCATCGGCGCAGTCGTGACCCTCGCGGCACTCATCGTCATGCTGCTGTCGGCGATCGCCCGCCCGGCCTGGTACCGGCGGCTGCTGTCCCGGCTCGGGATCTTCCGGAGTGCCCGCCCGAACGACATTGTCGAGGCGGGGATCGCCAGGACGTTCCAGAACATCCGCCTCTTCGCGAACATGACGGCCGAGGAGAACGTCCTGGTCGGCATGCACATCAAGCTCAAGGCGAACCTGCTCGACGCGATGTTCTCGACGCCACGCAACCGCAACGAGGAGGCGTCGGCGAGGATCCGAGCAGAGGAGCTGCTGCGGCTCGTCGGGCTGCGAGGCATCGGCGGCGAGCTGGCGAAGAACCTTCCGTATGGCGACCAGCGCCGGCTCGAGGTCGCCCGCGCCCTCGCCAGCGACCCGCAGCTCCTCCTCCTCGACGAGCCGACGGCGGGGATGAACCCGAACGAGACGTCCGACATGATGGCGTTGATCAACAAGCTCCGAACGGAGCTCGGCCTGACCGTCCTCCTGATCGAGCACGACATGAAGGTGGTCATGGGCATCAGCGACCGCGTCACCGTCCTCGACCACGGCGAGCGCATCGCCGAGGGCACACCCGAGGAGGTTCGCAAGAACCCTCGCGTCATCGAGGCCTATCTCGGGGCACCGGCCTCATGAGCGTCCAACCCATGGCCAGCGCGACGCCGGACACCCGGCCGAGCCCCCTGGCGTCGGGCGAGCCGCTCCTGAAGCTCGACAACGTCCACACCTACTACGGCCAGATCCACGCGCTGAAGGGCGTATCGATCGAGGTCAACCAGGGCGAGGTCGTGACCCTGATCGGGGCCAACGGCGCCGGCAAGACGACGACGCTCAAGACCGTCTGCGGCCTGCTCCATCCACGCCAGGGCACCGTCACCTTCGACGGCAAGGACGTCTCGAAGACGGCCGCCCACACGCTCGTCCGGGCCGGGATCGGGCACGCTCCGGAAGGCCGCCGGATCTTCTCCCGCCTCACGGTCCTCGAGAACCTCCAGATGGGCGGCTTCACCCGCCCCGCCGCCGATATCGACGAAGACGTCGAGCGCGTGATGACGCTCTTTCCCCGCCTCCGCGAACGGACGTACCAGCAGGGGGGCACCCTCTCGGGCGGCGAGCAGCAGATGCTCGCGATCGGCCGGGCGATGATGTCGCGACCGCGCGTCCTCCTGCTCGACGAGCCGTCGCTCGGCCTGGCGCCGATCCTCATCCAGGTCGTCTTCGAGACGATCAAGGAGATCAACGCCGCCGGCACGACGATCCTCCTGGTCGAGCAGAACGCGCTCCAGGCCCTGAACGTCGCCCACCGCGGCTACGTCCTCCAGACCGGCAACGTCGTCCTGACCGGCGAGGCGAGCGCGCTCCGGGAGGACGAAACGGTCCGGAAGGCGTATCTCGGCGAGATCTGACGTCGGGCTCACCCGAACGGCGACCGGGGTGCTGGACGCCGTCGGCGGCGCGGCGCATGCTCGGTTCGCTCTCGACTGAGGCTGCCGGATGAACGATCGCCCTGCGAGGGGGATGGACCCCGACCGGGACACACCGGACCGGCCCGCCGCGACCCTGACGACGGCGCGGCTCGGCGGGAGCGGCCGCGGACCGGCGGTCGTCGCCGCGATGATCGCCGCCTTCGTCGTCGTCGCCCTGCTCAAGCCATGGCCCGGTCCGGGAGCTCCACGGCCCACGCCGCAACTGCCGGCCCGCACCGCCCCGACCGCCGCTGCGAGCGTCGATCCCCTCGCGCAGCTTCGGCTCCATTGCCAGGAGCCGCTCGGCTGGCGCGTCTTCAGCCAGGAGCGATGGCTGGCGATGACGGTCCGGTCGTGGCGGAGCCTCCAGCCCGCCTATGGCGCCACCGGGCCACTCGACCCGGCCATCCCGGTCGTTCCGATCGTCGCCACGCTGGACGGCCTCGGCTATTGCAGCCCGTGGACCGACGACCAGCGGCCGCCCGACGGCGCGACCGTCGACGGCTGGCAGATCGTCGATCCGATCTCGCGGCCGGACGGCAGAACGTCAGGCGCTGCGGTCGCCGCCGTGGTACCGCTTCGGCCGCTCACGCCGGGCTGGTCCACGGTGCTCGGCGCGCTCTACGCCCCGCCGGTCGGAGCCTCCGGAGCGAGCGGCGGTGGCGGCACGGGCTGGGCGACCGGCCGATACGTGTTTGCGGTCCGAGCGCCGGGCTACCAGCGATGGTGGGCCGTCGACCTCGAGTCGCCGAGCGGCGAGCAGCCGGCCGGCCAGGCGAGCGGCCAGCCCGCCGTGTCGAGTCCGTCCGTCAGCCCGTAGCCCCGGGCCTGCCTAGACCCGCCGCTCCCGGGCGATGTCGTAGACGGCCCGGCTGAGGACGATCAGGCCGAGGGCCGTGAGCCACAGGCCCGGAGCACGATCGGGCAACGCGAGCGCTCCGAGGTTCCACAGGTCGACGACGCGGATCGCGAGCGACGCCCATCCGACGACGAGGATGATGACGAAGGTCAGCGGCCGGTCGAGGGCGACCGGAACGTCGCCGGCGGCGTACGGCAGGGCGAGCAGCGCGATCGTCGCAAGGGCGACATAGAAGACGATGATCCCGCTGCCGTCGAAGGCGTTCCCGCTTCGGGCCGGCAGGCCGTCCCCTCCGCCGAACCCCCACCACGGCAGGAGGCATCCGACGACGATGATCGCGGCACCGAGCGCGGCGACGATCCGCCCCCGACCGAGAGGTCGACGATGCATCGGTCAGGCGACGCCCGTATACACCTCGGGGCGGAGCACGCCCACGAAGCGAAGGTTTCGGTAGTACTCGCGGTAGTCGAGGCCGTAGCCCACGACGAACTGGTCCGGGATCGTGAAGCCGACGTAATCGACGGGGATGTCGACGAGGCGGCGGGCCGGCTTGTCGAGCAGGGTGCAGATCCGGAGCGACTTCGGGTTCTTGCCCCGCAGGTATCGGAGCAGGTAGTTGAGGGTCAGGCCGGTGTCGATGATGTCCTCGACGATGAGGACGTCCTCACCCTCGATCGAGGCGGACAGATCCTTGAGAATCCGCACGAGACCCGATGACTCGGTCGCACTTCCGCCGTACGAGCTGACCTCCATCAGGTCGATCCGGACGGGAACGGGGATCGCCCGCATGAGGTCCGCCATGAACGGCAACGAGCCCTTCAGCACCGAGACCAGGGTCAGGCGCCGATCGGCGTAGTCCGCCCCGATCCTCGTCCCGAGCTCGGCGACCTTCGTTCGGATCTGGTCCTCAGTGACGAGAATCTCGCCAATGTCCTCTTGGAGATCGATCCGATCCGTCATTCGACGGCTCCGGTTTCAACCGGATCGGCGTTCGGGGCGACGGTCCCGCGATCCGGCACGAGGTGACCGGACGACCCGCTCAGCTCCTCGACGAGCGCGAGCCGGCCGAACTTCAGCATCAGGGCCCGGAAATCGCGGGCGTAGAACAGCTTCACCCGGAGGTCCGGGTAGAGCTCGAGGACGCGGCGGAGCTTCCGGTTCTTCTTCCGGACGAGCTTCTGGCGAAGGGTCGTCATCTCCAGGTAGAGACCGAGGTCGGGCAGCCAGAAGTCGGGCGAGAAGCTCTCGACGACGGCTCCATCGAGGTTCCACAGGATCGGAAAGGTATGCGGCTCGTACTCCCACCGGACCCGGTAGAAATCGAGGATCCGGGCCATCTCGGCCTCGCTCGCGTGGGCGAAGGACGGCTCCGCTCGATCGGCCCGAGGCCAGGGTTCCGGCTCGTCGCCGGGATCCTGCGGCCAGGCTGGCGTCAGGCGACCGTCGACGTCCTCGGGCGGAACGGAATCGGCCGGCAACGACGGTGCGGACGGTGGTGCCGCCGCCGGGATCGGAGCGAGCATGGATGCGGCGATGCCGCCGCTCGGTCGATCGATCGTCCGATGGCGCGATGCCGCGCGGCGACGGCCGCGACGAGCCGAGCCCGGGCCGGTGTTCGGGGTCGCCGTCACCGCCCGGGCCCGCCGGCGGGCGGCTCGGGCCGGCCGACGAGCGCGGCGAGACCGCCGCGCGCCATCAGGTCGCGCGCCACGTGGAGGTCGTCCGTGCCGATCGGCGGAGCCACCCGAAAGCGCTCGGCATCGCTCGGCCCGAACTCGCCGTAGGCATCGGTCTCCGGGACTTCGACCTCGGCGATGAGAATCCCGAGCGATTCGCTCCGGCAGGACGGGCAGTCCAGCTCGACGAACGAGATGTCGTCTCGTCTCGCGAGGACTCGGATGCGATCGGTCGGGACGAAGCTGCCGCAGGCGGCACAGTCGACGCCGCCCGCCGGCGATCCCAGGTCGTCGCGCGGATCCATCGGCGGCAAGTCTAGCGGGTCGAGCCGGTCACCGCGATGGAGGGCCAGATTGCCACTCGATACCCCCCGGGGGTATCATCCTCGGGATGGCAGACAGCCCGACACGCGCCGCTCCCGCGGCCTCCGCCCCGCCGGCCCATTTCCGGCACAGCTATTCCAAGGACAAGGCCGGGTTGATCCGACGCCTGTCCCGGATGGAGGGCCAGGTCCGCGGCATCGCCCGGATGATCGAGCGGGAGGAATACTGCGTCGACATCCTCCAGCAGACGGCGGCGCTTCGGGCCGCCGTGGACGCGCTGTCGATCCTCGTCCTCGAGGATCACGTCCAGGGCTGCGTCCGGACCGCCGCCGAGCATGGCGAAGCCGACGCGTATGTCGACGAGGTGATCGATGTGGTCCGTCGAACGCTTGGCCGGCCGGTGCGCGGTGGCGCCCGGTCGTCCTGAGCGCCGGGGCGGCGGTGCGGCAGTGAAGGTACTTCCGGACCCCTGCGGTGCGGCGGGCGGGGGATGGCGCAGGACGGCTCTCGGATCGACGATCTTCGCGCCGTCCCAAAGCGGCTGGTTGTCGCCGGCCGCGACTGCGTTCCCAGGGAGCTCATGATCGACCAGCGTCCGGAGCGGCTTCCGGCGCAGCCGCCGTCGATCACGGCGCCTCGCCCATTTGTCGAACGCCGCGTCAGCTACCGACGAGTCGAGGACCAGATCGCGCATCGCGAGAAGGTCCTGCTCGCCAAGGCCCTCGACATCCTCGCGTCCGACGTCGACGCGGAGGCGCGCCTTGCCGGCCTTCTGCGCCTGCTGGCGCGGACGGCGGGGGCGCGACATGCCGCGGTGGTCGCCGACGGGATCGAGCGACGCGCGGCCGTCGCGGTGGCGCCAGGCGAGGACGCGGCACGAGCCCAGGCGCTTGCCGCCTGGCTCGACGCGAATGCGCCCCGCAGCCGCGCCGATCGTGCCGCCTCCGGCCGGGCCCCGATCTCCTTCCTCGTCGGAACCGCGGAGGCAGCCGCCCAATCCGATCGGAATGGGTCGGTGAACGGCGTCGGCGCCACGGACGAGCCGGTGCCGGAGGCTCCGTCCCCGCATTACGCGATCCTCCCGATCCTCACCGCGGGCGACGTCGTCCTCGGCTTCGAGTTCGCCCGGGCCGAGGACGCCGAGCGCCTCGCCGATCGCCTTCCCGCGCAGCTCGTCCGTCACGCGGCGGTGGCGCTCGCCCTCGTGACCGACCAGCTCGCGGCCGAACGGGAGCTGGCGGCGCTCCGCGCCCGCGACGCCCAGCGGACGACGTTCGTCTCGACGGTGGCCCATGAGCTGCGGACGCCGCTGACGGGTCTTCGCGGGTACCTCGAGCTCATCCTCGCCGGGCAAGTCGCCGACCCCGAGATCCAGCGCGACTTCCTCGATCGGAGTCGCGGCATCGTCAGCACGATGGCGGACCTGGTCGACGACCTCCTCGAGCTGTCGCGGCTCGAGTCGGGCACCCTCGGTCTCGAGATTGGCCCGTTCTCGGTCGCCGAAGCCGGCGGCCAGGTGGCCGCAAACCTCCTGCCGATCGCCATCGACCAGGGCATCGCGCTCCGGACCGCGCTGCCGCCGCGGCTGCGGGTCGCGACCGCCGATCGTCGTCGCGTGGAGCAGGTCCTGACGAACCTCGCCGCCAATGCCCTGAAGTTCACCCCGACGGGCGGCTCGGTCGAGATCCTCGGGCACTTCGACGGGCCCGTTGCCGTTCTGATCGTGCGCGACGACGGACCCGGGATACCGAACGAGGATCGCGACCTGATCTTCGAGCGATTCCATCGAATGGCGAGCCACGAGGGCATCAGCGGTACCGGCCTCGGGCTGCCGATCGCCCGCGACCTTGCGCGCCGAATGGACGGCGATCTCGATGTCGCGTCGGTGCCGGGCGGCGGGTCCTCGTTCGTGCTCGTGCTCCCGGGACCGGCGCCCGTGGAACCGGCTGTGCTCGCGGCGACGCTCGCGGCGACCCTTCTCGACGAGGAGGCGCTTCTCGACGAGCGTCTCGTCCGACGGGCGATCACCGCCGCGGGGCGTGAGGTCGGCGCGGGCGGGATCCTCCGTCCGATCACGGGCGGCGGCGATCGTCGACCCGGCGAGCCGGCCCGGCTGCGTGCGCTGCCGCCGGTGTCCCCGGACGACTCCCCGCCAACGGCCTGAACGGGGTCGGCGGCGAGTTTTCCACCAACTCGGGGGCGCGTCGGGGTTTCGTGGATAACCGGGTTGACTGAGCCCGGGGCTCGGCCTACCGTCCGGCATCCGCACCGAACCACCTGGGTAACGCGACTTGCGAGGGGCACGGGGAGACCCGGCCGGGAACCGAACGAGTGGCGGAAGACCGGGCTCGAGCGCGGTGTGACGAACGACGACGCCGGGAGCGGAGCCCGGACGGCCCGCGCAGGCACGACCGACAGGAGGAGTGCCTGGACCGTTCGCGGGATCTGCTCCCGACGCGCGTCGACGCTTGTCCCCCACTACCTCCCGCGTACCACGAGCGTCTCGACGCCGGCCTTCGCGCGCTCGACCTGACCCTCGACCCTGAGAGCCGCCGCGCGATCGACGGCCACGTCCGGCTCCTCGTCGCGTGGAACGCCGCGATCAACCTCACCTCGATCCGCGATCCCGCCCAGATGGCGATCCGTCACGTCGTCGACAGCCTGTCGGCGGTCCGCGTCCTCCGCCGGCACGCGGTCGGGGCGTTCCTCGACATCGGCAGTGGCGGCGGGTTTCCCGGGCTGCCGCTCGCCGCGGCGATGCCCGAGACGGAGGCGTTGCTCATCGATTCAGTCGGCAAGAAGGCGCGGTTTCTCGGCGTCGCGATCGAGGCGGTGGGGCTCGGTGGCCGGCTTCGGGTCGGCTCGGTCCGGGCCGAGGCGCTCGCGGCCGATCCACGGCATCGCGAGCTCTGGCCGGCCGTGACCGCCCGGGCGGTGGCCTCGCTCGCCGAGCTCGTCGAGCTGGCGTTTCCGTTGCTCCTGCCCGGCGGCGTCCTCGTGGCCTGGAAGCGAGGCGATCTCGATGCGGAGCGCGCCACGGCGGACCGAGCGATCGCGAGCCTGGGCGGTGGCTCGCTCGAGGTGCTCCCGCCCGCGATCGAAGACGGGTCGGTCGTGGACGGGCAGGACCCGATCGGCCTTTCGGAGCATCGCCTCGTCGTGGTTCGGCGCGGTCGGCAGGCGGTTCCCGCCGCATACCCGCGCGAGCCGGCCGCGCGCCGCCGCCGGCCGTGGTGAAGCCCCGGCGACCCGTGGGCTCACCTGGCCCGCGGACGATCGTCGCCGGCCGGCGGGGCGCCCTGCAGCCAGCGCCCGCTGCTAGTCTGGATCGGTGCGCGTCGCGGTCCTGTCAGACATCCACGCGAACCTCGTTGCCCTCGACGCGGTCCTCGCCACGATCGGAACCGTGGACGCGATCTGGCACCTCGGCGACGTGGTCGGTTACGGCCCGGAGCCCGACGGTGTCGTCGAGCGGCTCCGGGGGCTCGGGGCCATCGGCGTCGCCGGCAACCACGATCTGGCGGCGGTGGGTGGAGACCAGATCGAATGGTTCAACCCGGATGCTCGGGCCGCGATGGAGTGGACGCGACGCCGCATCTCCGCCTCGACCCGCCAGTGGCTCACCGGCCTGCCCCCCCGTCATCGCGCCGCGGAATTCAGCCTCGTCCACGCCAGCGAACGCGATCCGGTGTGGGAGTACGTGACGTCGGCCGCGGTCGCGCGCGCGAACCTCGCCGTCCTCGCGACGCGGTTCGGCCTCCACGGTCACACGCACCTGCCGATGGCCTGGGCGGAGCGAGACGGCCGCGTCGAGGGGATCGCGGCACGCTCCGGGTCGACCTTCGAGCTCACCGGGGATCGCGCCCTGCTGAACCCGGGCAGCGTCGGCCAGGCGCGGGACGGCGATCCGACGGCCAGCTACCTCGTCCTCGATGAAGGGGCCGGGCTGTGCACGTGGCGACGCGTGCCGTACGACATTCCGGCTGTCCAATCGGCGATGACCGCGGCCGGGCTGCCCCGGCGCCTGGTCGATCGCCTCGCCTTCGGCCTGTGAGCCGATGATCGGCGGCCGCCGGCCACTCCAGGGTCGCAAGCTCGGCGATCGCCGGGTTCGGGTCGAGCGACCGCACGCAGCGCTCTTCCGCTGGTCGGGTCCCGGGCACCTCACCGCGAAGGAGGCGGCAAGCGTCCCGACCACGGCCGGCGGACGGCTCTTCGTGAAGGCGAAGTCGCTCCTGCTGGGTCGCCCGCTCGCGAGCGAGGAGGAGATCGGCGAGCGCCTGTCGAAGAAGAAGGCGCTCGCGATCTTCAGCTCCGACGCGATCAGCTCCTCGGCCTACGCGACCGAGGAGATCCTGCGCGTGCTCATCCTGGGCGGCGTCGTGGCGCTCGCCTGGGGCCTGTGGGTGAGCGTCGCGATCGCCGTCCTGCTGATCGCGGTGGCGATCAGCTACCGCCAGATCTGCCTGGCCTACCCGACCGGCGGCGGCAGCTACTCCGTGTCGAAGCGCAACTACGGCACGTGGATGTCGCTGATCGCCGCATCGGCTCTGATGATCGACTACGTGATGACGGTCGCGGTGTCGACCGCGTCATCGATCGAGCAGGTCACGTCGGCGCTGCCGTTCCTCTTCGAGTGGCGCGTCCTGCTCGGCGTGACCGCCATCTTCCTGATCACGATCGGCAACCTCCGCGGGCTGCGTGAGGCGGGCAACCTGTTCGCGATCCCGACCTATCTCTTTCTCGGCTCGGCGCTCCTGATGATCGCGATCGGGACGATCCGGATCGTCGTGTTCGGAGAGCACGGCACGTACAGCGCCACGCTCGCCGATCAGGTCGGGAGCACTCTGCAGCCGGTGTCGGTGCTCCTGCTCCTGCGCGCGTTCGCCGCCGGCGCCGTGGCGTTGACCGGGACGGAGGCGATCGCCACCGGCGTTCCCGCGTTCCAGCCGCCCGAGGCGAAGAACGCCGCGACGACGCTCGGGGTGATGGCCGCCCTGCTCGGCATCCTCTTCATCGGCCTGACATTCCTGGCCGTGAACTTCGGAATCACGCACATCGACTTCCCCGAGAAGAAGACCGTCATCAGCCAGATCGCAGGAACCGTCTTCGGCGACGGATCGATCCCCTTCTTCCTCTTCCAGGCGTTCACCGCCCTGCTCCTCGTCCTCGCCGCGAACACGAGCTTCAACGCCTTCCCACGGCTCCTCGCGATCCTCGCCACCGACGGCTTCATTCCCCGCCAGTTCTCGTTCCGGGGCGACCGGCTCGCGTTCTCGCACGGGATCATCGTCCTCGCGAGCATCGCCGCCGGGCTGATCATCCTGTTCGGTGGCGAGACGCATCTCCTGATCCCGCTCTACGCGGTCGGGGTGTTCATCGACTTCACGATCAGCCAGAGCGGCATGATCCGGCACTGGCGTCGGGAACGGCCGCCCGGCTGGCGACGGCGCCTCGCGATCAATGCCTTCGGCTGCGCGCTCACGGCCGTCGTCGCGGTCGTGGTGACGATCGCCAAGGCCCCTCAGTCGCTGATCGTCATCTTCCTGATCCCGGTGCTCGTCGGGCTCATGGCGTTCGTCCATCGCCAGTACGGAGCCCAGGCCGAGGAGCTGGCTGTCCGCGACGACTACGTGGTCGGGCTACCCCACCGCGAGCAGCGAGTCGTCGTCCCGGTGAACGGCATCAACCGGGCTGTCGTCCAGGCCGTCACGTTCGGGCGGAGTCTCGCGACCGATGTCCGGGCAGTGTTCATCACCGAGGACCCCGAGGCCGGCGATGCCCTCCGCCGGAAGTGGGAGCGCCAGGTTCCCGGCGTGCCCCTCGTCGTCGTGGAGTCGCCGTACCGGGCCCTCGTCGGGCCGTTGACCGCCTATCTCGACGTGCTCGACCTCGCGTGGCCGCCCGACAAGGAGGATCCGATCACGATCGTCGTCCTCCCCGAGTTCGTCGCCCGACACTGGTGGGATCGGGTGCTGTATAACCAGTCGGCGAAGCGCCTCAAATCGGCGCTCCTCGGGCGAGAGCACACGGTCATCGCCGACGTCCCCTATCGACGCGGTCATTGACGACGTCCCCAGCACAGATCGGAGTCCGATGATCGGAGGCCGCCGGCCGCTTCGGGGCCGGAAACCCGCCGACCGGCGCGTCCGCGTCGAGCGGCCGCACTCGCCCTATTTCCGGTACACCGGTCCGGGCCAGATGGTCGCGAAGGCGGCTGCGCACGAGCCGAAGACCGGGCTCGGCCGAGCGTGGGCGCGGATCCGCAAGGTCGCGATCGGCCGCCCGCTCGCGAGCGAGGAGGAGATCGGCGAGCGGCTGTCGAAGAAGAAGGCGCTGGCGATCTTCAGCTCCGACGCGATCAGCTCCTCGGCCTACGCGACCGAGGAGATCCTGCGCGTGCTCGTGCTCGCGGGCACCGGCGCCGCGCTCGCCTTCTCCCTTCCGGTCGCGATCGCGATCTCGATCCTCCTGGCCGTGGTCGCCCTGTCGTACCGGCAGGTCTGCCGCGCATATCCGTCCGGTGGCGGCGCCTATTCGGTCTCGAAGGAGAACCTCGGCGCCCTCGCCAGCCTCGTGGCTGCCGCCGCCTTGCTGATCGACTACGTGATGACGGTCGCCGTCTCCACGGCGTCGGCGATCGCCCAGGCCTACTCCGTCGTCCCGAGCCTGTTCAACATCCGGATCGAGATCGCCGTCGTGGCGATCGTGCTGATCACGACCGCGAACCTCCGCGGCCTCCGCGAGTCCGGCAACATCTTCGCGATCCCCACGTATCTCTTCGTGGGCCTCGCCCTCGCGATGATCGGCATCGGCGTCGTCAACGTCGTGACCGGTCGCGCCTACGACGTCCAGCAGGCCGACGCGGTCCAGTCGGGCACCGAGACGCTCGGCATCTTCCTCCTCCTCAAGGCCTTCGCCGGCGGCTCCGTCGCCCTGACCGGTACGGAGGCGATCGCGAACGGCGTTCCGGCATTCAAGCCGCCGGAGTCGAAGAACGCGGCCAACACGATGCTTGCGATGGCGATCCTGCTCGCCGTCCTGTTCATCGGGATCACGTTCCTGACCGACGCGTACGGGATCCTCCCGACTCGCGAGGGCGGGCGGACGGTCGTCGCCCTGGTGTCCAGCACGATCTTCGGCGACGGGTCCCCGCTCTACTACATCTTTCAGGCATCGACCGCCCTGATCCTCTTCCTGGCCGCCAACACGAGCTTCAACGCGTTTCCGCGCCTTGCCGCGTTGCTCGCGCTCGACGGCTACCTGCCTCGGCAGTTCGCGTTCCGCGGCGATCGCCTCGCGTTCTCGTACGGGATCGTCATCCTTGCGACCGTCGCCGCGGTGATCCTCATCGCGTTCGGAGGCGAGACCCACAACCTGATCCCGCTCTACTCGGTCGGGGTGTTCGTCTGCTTCACCCTGTCCCAGATCGGCATGGTCCGCCACTGGAACCGGCACCGCGAGCCACATTGGTGGCTGCGGGCGGCGATCAACGGGATCGGTGCCGTGCTGACCGGGGTCGTCCTCGTCGTCGTCGCATCGGTGAAGTTCGTCGACGGGGCGTATCTCGTCGTCATCCTCATCCCCCTGATCGTCGGGATGATGATGTTCATCCACCGTCAATACGAAGCCTCGCGAAACGAGCTCCGGATCCGGTCCGACCTCGTCTTCGATGCGCCGCACCGCGAGGAGCGGGTCGTCGTCCCGATCCCCGGCATCAACCGGGCCGTGATCCAGGCCGTCAACGTCGGCCGATCGATCTCCGACGACGTCCGGGCCGTGTTCATCACGGACGAGCCCGAGGACGGCGTGAGGATCCGCGAGCAATGGGAGCGGCAGGTCCCGGGCGTGCCTCTCGTCGTGGTCGAGTCGCCCTACCGCGCGCTCGCCGGCCCGCTCGAGGCCTATCTCGACGTGCTCGATTCCGCCTGGCCGCCCGACAAGCCGGCGCCGATCACCTTCGTCGTGCTCCCCGAGTACGTCGCCCGGAGGTGGTGGGAGCGGGTGCTCTACAACCAGTCGGTCAAGCGGCTGCGGAGCACCTTGCTGGGGCGGCCCCATACGGTCGTGGTCAACGTCCCCTACCGGCGCGAGGATCCCACCCAACAGGACCTGGCGGCCGGCACGAAGCCTGGCGGCCCGGCGGGATCCGGCGCGCCTGAGAGGGCGGGCTCGCCGGGCTCCGACCATCCCGCGTCTCCCGCAGAGGGCCACTCCGCGGAATCGTAGGGGTGTCGGGGGGCCACCGGACCCGGTGGACCCGCAGAGGGCCGATCGTGAGGGTGGTATCGTCTCCGCCGTGCCAGAGCCCAGCGCGCCATTGTTCCGACGCGCTGTCGTGGCGCTCTCCGGCAACCCGAACGGTCAGCGGCTCATCCGCGTGGTCGCGGAGGTCGCAAAGGTCAACAAGGCGGAGCTGATCGGCGTCCACGTCGTCGAGATCGATTGGTCGATGCCGCTCGACATGGACGTCGCCGGTCGATCCGAGGAGATCCAGCAGGTCCTCGACGTTGCCGAGGGCACGGCCGAGAGCCTGGGCGTCAAGCTCGAATCCGTCCTGCTCCAGGCCCGCGACGTGGGCGCGGCTCTGGTCGACGAGGCGATCGAACGCGATGCCGACCTGCTTGTCGTCGGACTGGCATATCGGACCAAGTTCGGTGGTGACTTTGCCATGGGCCGGACCATTCCATACGTTCTGAAGAACGCACCCTGTGCAGTCTGGGTCGTGCGCGAGCCGATCCCGGAGGAGAATCCGTGAAAACAGTGATCGTCGGATGCGGTCGCGTGGGGTCGGTGCTTGCCGACGCCTTCGACCGCGCCGGCCACGACGTGATCGTCATCGACACGTCGACCTCAGCCTTCGATCGACTTCCCGGCTCGTTCGGTGGATCCGCCCTTCGCGGGGACGGAACCGACGAGGACACGCTTCGGCGGGCGGGTGCCGTCTCGGCCGATATCTTCATGGCGATGACCGAGGGCGACAATCGCAACGTCATGGCCGCCCAGCTCGCTGTCGAGGCGCTCGATGCCCGGCGGGTGATCGCCAAGATCAACGACCCGTTGCGGGCCGCCGCCTACGCCGACCTCGGCATCAACACGCTCTGCCGGACGAACCTGATGGCGACCGCGATCAACGAGTTCCTCGGGCTGGGACTCGCATTCGGCCCGGGCCTGTCCGAGGCGACGGGCCACCATCCCGGAGGCGAGCACCACGCCGGCGAACCGGCAACGGCCGGCTCGGACGACTCGGGGGGCTCCGGCGCGGGTGATGACGCCGCCCTCGCCGCGCCGGCTCCCGCCTCCAACGCCGACCGGCCACCGACGTTCTCGTCCGTCGGCGCAACCGAGACCACCGTGACGCCGGCGTGGCCGGCCGCCGGCCGGGAGGGCTGATCCATGTTCGTGCTCGTCATCGGCGGCGGCAAGGTCGGCTACTACCTCACGAAGGAGCTCATCGGGAGCGGCCACGAGGTCGTCCTGATGGAGAAGGACAAGGAGCGCGCCAACCAGATCGCGGACGAGATCGGCTCGATCGTCATCTCGCACGACGGCTGTGAGGGCAAATACCTGGGCGAGGCCGGTGCGAATCGCGCCGACATCGTCGCGGCGGTCACGGGCGACGACGAGGACAACCTCGTGATCTGCCAGATGGCCAAGCACCATTTCGACGTGCCGAGGACGATCGCCCGCGTCAACAACCCGAAGAACGAGGCGCTGTTCAAGCACCTCGGCGTGGACGAGCTGATCAGCCCGACGCGGATGATCCTCGGCTCGATCGAACAGGACATTCCCGTCCACGAGCTGCTCCATCTCGGCGCTCTCGGCGAGGGCGAGCTCGAGCTCATCGAGGCCCACCTCCAGCTCGGATCGCCGGCGATCGGGCGGGCACCGAAGGACCTCCAGATGCCCGACGGCTGCTCGCTGTTCGCGGTGATCCGCGACGGCGTCGCGACAGCGCTCCGACCCGACACGATCCTGGCCGAAGGCGACAAGGTGATTGCGATCGGCAAGGCCGAGTGCGAGCAGCTCCTCCACGAGCAGCTGATCGGAGACGCGGAGCCGGCGCCGGTCCGCTGACCGATCGGGGATCGTCTCGGGCAGGGGTCGCCGCCGCCGCCGCGGGGCGATCGGTGGCGATGCCGACATTGCCCTCGTCGCGGCGGTCGCCGTGAGCATTGCCCTGAGCACCGTCGCGGTCCGGATCGTGGGTCCGTCGCGGGAGCGCGGCGCGACCCTCGGACCGGCGGTCGCCTGAGCGCACGGGCTCGAGCCCAGGCCTCCGTCCCGTGGACCGGAGGCGTCGCGACCCGAGGCGCCCAACCCTACCTGAAGGAATCACAACACTCTTGACAACGCCATTGTCAGGATTCTAGGATTTCACGTATCCAGCCGGAGGACCCATCAGGGACTCCGCAATCCGATTCAGCTTTTGGAGGTGCATGACGTGACCGTTGTTCGCCGTCCATCGCCCTCCGGCAAGCACGAGGCGATTCGATGACGAATGGCCGGGCCGAGCGCGACCCCCGCCGTCCCGTGTACGTGATCAGCGTCGCCGCCACGCTCGTCGCCGCGCACCCGCGGACGCTCCGCATCTACGAGGACGAGGGCCTGATCTGTCCGGCCCGAACTCCCACGAACATCCGTCTCTACAGCGACGAGGATATCCGTCGCATCACCTGGATCCGTCACCTGACCCGCGAGCGCGGGGTCAATCTCGCCGGCATCCGGCTCCTGTTCGAGCTGGAGGAGCGGCTGGGAACGCGGATTCTCGAGGCGCTCTATGCCGAAGGCACCCGACGTGCGGCCGAGGCGGCCGCCGCAGCCGAAGATGCCGCTCCGGCCACCGATGCCGGATGACCCGACAGGACGATCAACCTTGCCTATCCCCCACCCTCCCTATTTCACAGCTGGCACGCCAGCACCGATGATCAGGACACATTCGACAGGAGACCTTTGATGGCAAAGCGCCCCACACAGAGCCGGGACGATCAGCCGACCACGACGACCACCACGACCAGCGGTCCGCGCGAGCTGCCCCTCGTCGCCCTCCGTGAGACCGTCATCTTTCCCGAGATGATCGTTCCGCTCCAGGTCGGGCGCGAGAAGAGCGTCAACGCCCTGAACGCCGCGGTGGCCGAAGGCGGCCCGATCGCCCTCGTCACCCAGCGCCAGGCGGAGCAGGAGGACATCGAGTCCCCCTCCGAGCTGTATACCGTCGGCACCCTCGCCAAGATCGCCCAGGTCGTCCAGCTGCCCGATGGCACGGTCCGCGCGATCGTCCAGGGCCAGACTCGGCTTCGGCTGATCAACTTCGTCGACAACGAGCCCTATCTGCGGGCGATGGTCGAGGAGCTGACCGACGATACCGGTGGCAGCCTGGAAGTCCAGGCCCTCATGCGGACCGTTCAGGCCCAGATCGAGCAGTACGTCGCGAACGGCGCTCCCGTTCCGCCCGAGGCCGCCGTCGCGGCCCGGAACATCACCGAGCCGGGCCTCCTCGCGGACATGGTCGCCTACAGCCCCGACATGACGACCGAGCAGCGCCAGGAGCTGCTCGAGACGGTCGACGTGACCGAACGCCTCAAGCTCGTGTCCAACTTCCTCGCCCGCCAGATCGAGATCCTCGAGCTGAAGGGCCGGATCCAGTCCGAGGTCAAGTCCGAGATGGACAAGACCCAGCGCGAGTACATCCTCCGCGAGCAGCTGAAGGCGATCCAGCGGGAGCTGGGCGAGGACGACCCCCAGCAGGCCGAGATCAACGAGCTGCGCGACAAGGTCGAGGCCGCCGGGATGCCGGAGGAGATCAAGGCGCGGGCGATCAAGGAAGTCGATCGGATGAGCCGGATTCCGTCGGCCTCACCCGAGGTCGGCGTGATCCGGACCTACGTCGACTGGCTCGTCGGCCTGCCATGGAACGTGGCGACCGAGGATCAGCTCAACATCAAGGAGGCCGCCAAGGTCCTCGACGAGGACCACTACGGCCTCGAGAAGATCAAGGAGCGGATCCTCGAGTACCTCGCGGTCCGCAC
>DATAQF010000271.1:0-2206 GCA_036264795.1 Candidatus Limnocylindrales bacterium
GATGATCGTGGCACTGTCGAAATACGTCTCGGGATGGAGCCCCGCCTCATGCACGAGCGACGGCGCCAGCGTGACGACCACGCTGTAGGCCCAGGCGGCGGTCGTGCCAACGACGACGAGCGTGTCCATCGTCGCTCCACCGTGACGCGCCGCCCGCCACGCGGCCGCATAGAAGCGACGGCCTGCCCACGCCTGAACGATCGTCGCGGGCGCGATCACCAACCAGTTCAACGTCTCCATCGGGACGACCGTCTGGGGCCAGAACATCAGGGCCATGATCGCGACGGCGACCGCCACCGCGATGGACCCCTCGACGAAGAGCGATCGGGCTCGACGGGCTCGCGCGCGAGCGTCTGCGAGGGCCGCGACGCGGAGCGTCCGACCGGCCGCCGTCTCCACGTCGTCCGGTGGCGGCTTCAGCTCATAGCCTGCCGCCTCGATTGCCCGGGTGAGCTCGGCCCGTCCGGTGACGTCGGCCCGGTACCGGACCGTCGCGATCTCGGTCGCGAGGTTGACCGAGGCCGCCTCGACGCCCTCCGCCTTTCCCAGGAATCGCTCGATCCGGTTGACGCAGGAGGCACATGTCATGCCCGAGATCGGCAGCTCGATCTCGGTGTCCGACGGAGGGGCCGGGCGGTGGTCGGCGGTGGCATCCATACTCCGGGGGAGTATATCAGCGGACGCGGGGCCACCCCCGCCCGGTCACACGGTTGGGCTTTCGAGCCCTCGCTTCAGGTGAGGTCGCGCGCGATCGCTCGCTGGGCCCGGGCCTTCCGGCCCAGCTGCTCCGCCAGCTCGACGGCCTCCGTGGACAGCTTGTCGACCATGGGATCCTCGGGGTCGAGGCTCGACTTCGAGTTCTCGATCTCGGTGAGCCTGGCCGCATCGGAGCGGATGGAATCCTCCGTCGCCCGGAGATCCTGCTCCTTGGCCTGCTCGTCGTCTGTCTGGGACATGACAGGTTGCCTCCCTCATCGGGAACGGGGTCGGACACGTCACGCCGAGCGCACCCACCGACCTTCTCGATAGACATACCACACTTCGGTCCGTTCCCCCGACAAACCCCTCGGGCGGACGATCGAGCGCGGGAACCGTTGTCGCAGGCGGCGTTGTAGCTCAGTGGGGTCGATGACGCCACCGTTCAGCTGGTGTCTCGCAAACGCCGCGAAATCCTCGTCCCCGGGGGGATTCAGGATGAGCGTTGGCCGCTGCTCGGATTCATGCACGTGGGCGCTCCCTCGACCAAGAGTGCGGCGCCGAGGATGACGCCGGGCGACCGGGTCGACCCGCCCGAGTTGCGGCTGCCTTTCAGCCTCCCGTCCACGCGTCGAAGACATCACGAGGCGCACGGGAGCGGGGCGACTCCCTATCGTTGGCGGATGGCGCACGTCCGGACGGCAGCTGATCGCCCGAATTCGCCGGCACGTGGTCCCGCCGCCGCTCTGCGGGTGACCTCGGTCCCCGGACCGTGGGGGCCGATCCACGTCGCGGTGACCGGACGGGGAGTCCTCGCGATCGCGATCCTCGCGTCTCGCGAGCAATTCGTCGACGAAGCGATCCGCCGTTCCGGGCAGGAGCCGGTTCCCGGCTCATCGAGCGGGCTCGACCAGGCCGCTCACGCTGTCGAGCGCTTCTTCGCGGGCGACCCCGACGCCTTCGAGGGCGTACGGCTCGATCTCGTCGGCCGACGACAGTGGGACCGCGCCGTCTTCGATGGCGTCCGTCGCGTTCGTCGGGGAGAGGTGACGAGCTACGGCCGCCTGGCGCGGGCGATCGGACATGCCGGTGCCGCGCGGGCGGTGGGCGGGGCGGTGGGCCGAAACCCGATCGGGCTCGCGATTCCCTGTCATCGCGTGATCGCGGGCGACGGCACGATCGGCGGTTATGGAGGTGATTGGTTCGGGACGCGCGAGCAACTCCTCGAGATCAAGCGCGAGCTCCTCCTCCTGGAAGGCATCGAGCTGCCGGCCAGCCTGCCGCGTTGACGGTCCGGCGGCGCCCGCCGAGGCGCGGCTCAGGCGCCGAGGGCCTCCGCCGGCCGATGCCGCTCGATACACTCCGCTCGCACCGGAAACTCGCAGAGAACGCTGCCGTGCCCGTCACCAGGCAAGCCAGGGAGAGACGCACACCGTGACCGAAACGACGGCGGAGAGCGGCGCCCCCGACGCGGTCCCGGCCGAGGCGGCGCGGCCAGCGCCGTCGCCGT
>DATAQF010000031.1:0-7777 GCA_036264795.1 Candidatus Limnocylindrales bacterium
GAACGGGCTCGTTTCGGTCGGCGTCGCCGGGGACGGGACCCTCTCCATCGAGGGCGGCGGCGTCACTCTCCTGGGCGTCGGCCGCCTCGTCGACGGCGGCGACTACGGGGACACCTACAACTACGCGCCGCCGGCGACGGACACGCTCGTCGATCGGCCGGCCGCAGTGAGCGTGACGCGGCTCGAGAGCGGACCGCTGCGCGGCCGGCTGCAGGTCCAGGCACGCTACGACTGGCCCCTCGGACTGCTCGCGGATGGCGCGGCCCGGAGCGCCAGCACCGTCCCGGTCGAGGTCGCGACGACCCTCGAGCTGCGGGCCGGCGAGCCATTCCTCCGGGTGGCGCTCGAATTCGTCAACCCCGCATCCGACCACCGCGTCCGATGGCACGTGCCGCTGCCTCAACCGACGGACCATTCGTCCGCCGAGGGCCAGTTCGCGGTCGTCGACCGCGGCCTCACCGAAGAGGCCGGCCACGGCGAGGTCCCGACGCCGACGTTCCCCGCCCACGGCTTCGTCAATGCCGCCGGGATGACCGTCCTGCTCGATCACGTCACCGAGTACGAGCTCATCGGCGGCCGGGAGCTTGCGCTCACGGCCCTCCGCTCGACGGGCCTGATCAGCCGCAATGAGAACCCCTACCGCGAGGACCCCGCCGGGCCTGAGGTGCCGGTTCCCGGCGCCCAGCTCCTCGGCCCGTGGCGGGTTGGTTTCGCGCTGATGCCGCACGCGGGCTCCTGGGAGCGCGCCGGTGTGCTGGCGGCAAGCGAGGCGTACCACCACCCATTTCTCGTCGCCCAGGGATCGGGCACGGGAACGGGCAACGAGAGCGCGCCCTCTCAGGGATTCCGCCTCGACGGCGACGGCGTCGTCCTGAGCTCGCTTCGTCGACGGGACGATTGGCTGGAGGCGCGCCTCGTCGCGCAGCGCTCCGCGCCGACCCGGGCGACGGTCGCGGGGTCGGGGCCGGTCGCGGCCGCCCGTGACGTGGACCTGCTCGGCCGAACGGGAGCCGAGATCGCGATCGAGCCCGACGGGACGCTTGCCATCGACCTCGGGCCGTGGGAGATCCGCACGCTCCAGATCCGGTTCGATCGGCCGTCGTGATCGTGCGCGGAGCGGATTCCGATCGTGCCGCCGCGATTCGCCGATTTGCGATCCGACCGCAACGTTGACAGCCGCGAGATCGCGCAAGTAGTCTCGCCGGTGGATGACACGATCCGGCAACGGCGACGCATCCGAATCACACCGTTGACGTCGCTCGGCGGCAGGGATGGCATTCGCCGCCCGTCGTTCAGGAGCCCGAGGAGACAACGGACATTCGGTCAACGTCGACCAGCGACCCGGCGCCGCCGGGATCAGTCCCCATCGTGGGGATATCGTTCTTGACGATCGATTCGGTCGCAAGGCCGGGTCCTGGGGATCGGTATCACCGGTTCCCCGTCAACAGAGGAGGAGGCCAAATGGCCAAGTTTCCGCGTCTGATCACGTTGCCGATCGCGGCAGCGCTGATCCTCAGCGCATGCGGCGGCGGGGCGACCCCGACGCCGGCCGGCAGCACGGCTGCGTCCACTCCGCCTGCCAGCTCGGAAGCGAGTGGCGGCAGTTCCGCGCCGGGCAGCTCCGCAGTCACGAGCGGTTCGATCACGGTCACCTCGCTCTGGGGTGGCAGCGAGCAGGACGCGTTCCAGAAGGTCCTCGACGCCTTCAAGGCGAAGACGGGGATCACCGCGACCTATCAAGCCCAGCGGACCGACTACGCGACGGTCCTCCAGAGCAAGATCACGAGCGGCAGCCCGCCCGATGTCGCGATCATGCCGGGCCTCGGGTTCCTGCGGCAGTTCGCCCGCTCCGGCGGCATCAAGAAGATCAGCGATCTCGGGATCGATCCCGCGAGCCTCGACGCCAACTACCCGCCCGGCATTCTCGATCCGGGCAAGGTCGACGGCGAGCTGTACGGGCTCATGGTCAAGTTCAACAGCAAGAGCACGTTCTGGTATCGCCCCGACAAGTTCACCACCGCCGGCGCCAAGGTTCCGGCGAGCTGGGATGACCTGAAGGCGGCCCTGGACACGCTGAAGTCGAAGGGTTCGGCCACACCGCTCGGTCTCGGCGCCAAGGACTCGTGGACGCTGACGGACTGGTTCGAAGAGGTCTACCTCCGCCAGAACGGCGCCGACGCCTACAAGACGCTCTTCAGCCCGACGGGCAACTGGACGGACGCGACCGTCTCCAAGGCCATCACGACGATGACCGAGGTCATCAACGACAAGTACGTCGTCGGCGGCATCAAGGGCGCCCTCGGCGTCGCCTTCACCGACGGCATCGCCCAGGCCTTCGGTGCGACCGCCAAGGCGGACGCGTACTACGAAGGTGGCTTCGTCGGTGGGATCGCCACCGGCCAGGTCAACAAGGACCTGAAGATCGGCACCACGATCGACTGGTTCAACTTCCCGACCTTCGGTGGCGCCGGCGACACGGCGGCCGAGATCGGTGGCGATGAGATCGCCGCCCTGACGACCAACCCGGGCGTCAAGGAGTTCATCCAGTTCATGGCGAGTGCGGACGCGGGCACGACCTGGGCCAAGACCGGGGCGATCATCTCCCCGGTGAAGGCCGTCGACCCGAGCGCGTATCCGAATGACCTGGCGAAGAAGGAAGCAGCCCAGGTGGCCGGCGCTTCGGCGGTCGTCTACGACGGATCCGACACCCTGCCTGCAGGCGCCCCCGACATGGGCGCGATGCTCCAGGACGCGATCCAGGGCAAGGACGTCGCCGGATTGCTCGGCACGTTCAACACCGGTGTCACGGCCGCGTGGGCCGGCGAGAAGTGATCTCGACGGTCTAGGCGATCAGGAGGCACGGACGGCCGCGAGGCCGTCCGTGCCTCTCGCATTCACTCCGGGACGAGGAGGAAGCAGTGACGGCAACGCCTGCAGTGATCGACCCGCCAAAGACCGGGCGGCGCCCGGCCGGGATGGAATCGTCCAGCTGGATCTCGGTCCTGCTGTTCTTGTTGCCCGCTCTGCTCCTGCTCGGGATCTTCCTCGTCTACCCCGTGATCTCCACGCTCCGGATGAGCCTGGACCGCGGACTGGGCGGAAACTTCACCCGCTTCGTCGGGCTCGACAACTACATCGCCCTCCTGAATACGCCCTCGTTCGTCGGCTCGATCGTCAACAACGTCCTCTGGATGATCTTCTACACGAGCTTCGTCATCCTCTTCGGGCTGCTGATCGCGGTCGTGGCGATGCGGGTTCGATACGAGTCGACGATCAAGGCGATCGTGTTCCTGCCGATGGCGATCGCGGCCACGGCACTCGCGGTCATCTGGGGGTTCGTCTACTCGACCGATCCGCACATCGGCGTCCTGAATGCCCTCCTCGGAGTCATCCATGCCGGGCCGATCTCGTGGCTGGGCGACGCCGGGTTCGTGAACGCGGCACTGATCGCCGTCGGCATCTGGGGCTCGACGGGCTTCGCGACGGTCATCCTGTCGGCCGCGCTCAAGGGCATTCCGACGGAGATCCTCGAGGCGGCCCGCACCGACGGGGCGAACGAGCTCCAGATCTTCGTCCGGATCATCGTGCCGATGGTCAGCCTGCCGATCTCCGTCCTCGCGGTCACCCTGATCGTGAACGTCATCAAGCTCTTCGACATCCCGTACGTCATGACCCAGGGCGGCCCCGGGAACGCGAGCCGGGTGATCGCTTTCGAGATGTACAAACAGGACTTCTCCGCCGGCCAGTTCGGCAAGGCAGCGGCGGTGGCCGTCGTCATGCTGCTGCTCCTGGTGCCGGTGATGGTGTTCAACATCCGCCGGTTCCGCAGCTCTTCGGTGGTCTGACATGAGCACGAACGTCGCAACGGAACGAATCGCCGCGCCGGCCCAGACGGTCAGTGCGCGAATCCTCGCCCGGCTGAACAAGACCCCGATTCACATCGCCCTCGGGATCGTGGCGATCATCTGGCTCGCCCCGACGATCGGGCTCCTCGTGACGTCGTTCCGGCCGCGGACCGACATCCAGGCCACCGGCTGGTGGGAGACGCTCTCGACGCTCCGCTTCACGACGACGAACTACGAGCAGGTCCTCAACGCCCAGGGGATGGGTCGGGCGTTCCTGAACAGCCTGATCATCTCGATCCCCTCGACGCTGCTGCCGCTGCTCATCTGCTCGCTGGCCGCGTACGCGTTCTCGTGGCTGCGGTTCCGCTTCCGCGACACGATCTTCCTGGTGATCGTCGCCCTGATGATGGTCCCGATCCAGGTCGCCTTCCTGCCGCTGCAGCAGCTGTTCCGGCCATTCCAGCTCACCCAGGGCTTCGTCGGCATCTGGCTGGCGCACACGGCGTTCGCCCTGCCGTTCGGGATCTTCCTCCTCCGGAATTTCTTCATCACGCTGCCGAAGGACCTGATCGAGGCGGCGAAGATCGACGGCTCGTCGACCCTCGGCGTCTTCCGGACGATCGTCCTTCCGCTGTCCGTACCCGCGCTCGCGGCCTACGGCATCTTCCAGTTCCTCTGGGTCTGGAACGACCTCCTCATGGCGCTGATCTTCGTCGGCAGGAACGAGAACTACCCGATGACGGTCCAGGTGACGACCCTGCTCGGGACGTACGGCACCGAGTGGAACCTCCTCGCCGCGTCGGCGTTCCTCTTGATGTTCGTGCCGCTGGCCGTCTTCTTCAGCCTCCAGCGCTACTTCGTCCAGGGCCTGCTCGCCGGATCGGTCAAGTAGGTCGTCGAGCCGCGGCGGCCGGGTGACGGTCGCCGCGCGCCTCGCCGCTGAGGTTCCCGCCGGCGGCCAGCCCGACTCACGGCCCCTGCGGGTCGTGACCTGGAACATCCGCGCGGCGATCGGACCGGGCGAGCCGTTTCCGGCCGCCTGGTGGCGGCACGTCCGACGGGATCGGCTCGAGCGCATCGCCGAGGTCCTCCGAGCGCTCGAGCCCGACGTCGTGACGCTCCAGGAGGTCGCCATGATGAACGCCGAGGGCGAGATCCATGACCAGGCCGCGGACCTCGGCCGGCTCATCGGGCTGCATGCGGGCTACGGAGCCGTTCACGCCTACCCACTCATCGAGCCCGAGACGGGACGGTCGATCGGGTCCGCGAGCTGGGGCAACGCGATCCTGAGCCGCGAGCCGTTGCGGGACGCGTTCACGATCGGGCTGCCGCGCGCTCGGGACGACGACCTCGTCGAGCCCGTCGGCGCGGACCATGAGCTCGCCGGCGTGCGCTACGAGGAGGCGGCGCCTGGCCACCGCGAGGCGCGTTGCGCGGTCGGCGGTCGGCTCGCCGTCGGCGAGACCGAGATCGGAGTGGTCACCTGCCACCTCACCTACATCGGCCGGCGCCAGCGGCTCGAGCAGGTCGCGGCGCTCGCCGGTGTGGCGGGCCGGCTCGGCGACCGAGTCGTGGTCACCGGCGACTTCAATGCGCCCCTTGACGCCGATGAGCTCGAGCCGATCCGCGCATCGTTTGACGACGCGTTCGGCGCGTCGGGCGTGGCGATCGACGATCCGGATCGCCACACGTGGCATGCGTCCCCGATCGACCACGTGGTCGCCCGCGGCCTTCGGGCAGTCGCCTGTCGCGTGGTCACCGAAGCGGGGGACGCATCGGACCATCTGCCGGTCGTGGCAGACCTGGTCCACTGACGCACTGGCGCCCAGCCCCGAGACAGGTCGAGCCCGTGGCCCGACCGCGGTCCGACGTCAGCGCCCGAGCCGCGCCCGAAGCCGCTCGACCTGGTCGGCGAGCTCTGACTCGCGCATTCGGGCACCCTCGACGACGGCGGCCGGTGCCTTCGTCGTGAACGCATCGTTGGCGAGCCGGGCCTGCGTCGCGGCGAGATGACCCTCGGCTTCGGCGAGCTCCCGCTCGAGCCGCGCGCGGTCGTCGCCGCCTGCGGCCGACGCCGCGCTCCGGCCACGTGCGTCGGCCGTGCCGTCGTCTGGCGATCGGTGGATGACCGCCTCGATCTCGCCGGAGATGACCGTCAGTCCCGGATCGACTCCCGCGGTCGCCGCTCGCAGCGCTTCGATCGTCAGCTGCCGTCGAAGGGGTCGCGCGCGAGCGAGCCGAGCGATCGCCGGCCGGAGCTCCTCGAACGTGTCGCCCAGCGACTGGCCCACGGCGAGATCGACCGGCAGCCATAGACCCGGCTCGATCTTCGCCTCCGAACGTGCGTTGCGGAGCCCTCGGACGAGCTCGATCAGGGCGCCGACCTGCGTCTCGATCGTCTGGTCGCGCGGCGCCGGAGCCGGCCAGGTGGCGACGACGAGGAGCTCCGGATCGATCGCCCGATGCGGGAGCGTGGCCCAGATCGCCTCGGTCACGAACGGCATCACGGGATGAAGGAGCCGGAGGTAGCGATCGAGTGCCTCGACGAGCGTCCACCACGTCGCCGCGCGGACCTCCGGCGGCAATGCATCGTCGGCGAGGCGGACCTTGGCAAGCTCGATGCCCCAGTCGCAGAACTCCGACCAGATTCCCTCGTACAGCGCGCGGGTGACCTCGCCGAACTGGTATTCCGCCAGGCCGCGGTCGACCTCCGCCGTCGTCGCGGCGGCGCGGGAGCGGATCCAGCGCTCGGCCGGACCGAGTGATGCCTCGTCCGGCTCCTCCCGAACCGCGTCCGGAGCGATCCCCGCCGGCCGGGCGCCTGCCACGAATCGGGCGGCGTTCCAGAGCTTGTTGGCAAAGTTCCGGGCGAGCTCCAGCTTCTGCGCCCCGAAACGCTGGTCCTGCCCCGCCGCGGCTCCATGGATCAGGGCGAACCGGAGGGCGTCCGCCCCGGACTCTTCCATCACCGCCAGCGGGTCGACGACGTTGCCTTTCGTCTTCGACATCTTCTGGCCGAACGGATCGCGGATCAGGCCCGAGAGCGCGATCGTGTGGAACGGCGGCTTGCCCGTCAGCTCGATCCCGAGCATCACCATCCGGGCGACCCAGAAGAAGATGATGTCGTAGCCGGTCTCCATGACCGACGTCGGATAGAAGCGGCGATAGTCGTCCGCATCCTCCGGCCAGCCGAGCGTCGAGAACGGCCACAGCCCCGAGCTGAACCAGGTATCGAAGATGTCCGGGTCCTGGCGCAGCTCGGACGCCGGGCGCCCGCAGACCGCGCACGCGTTCGGCCCGCTGGCCTCGGCGCTGACCGTGACGTGGCCGTCCGGGCAGTACCAGGCCGGGATTCGGTGACCCCACCAGAGCTGCCGCGACACGTTCCAGTCCCGGATCGTCGTCAGCCAGTGCTCCCAGGTCTTCTCGAATCGATCCGGGACGATCCGAATCGCGCCGGTGCGGGTTGCCTTCAGGGCCGCCTCCGCAAGCGGCGTGGCCCGGACGAACCACTGCGTCTTCAGTCGCGGTTCGATCACGTCGTCGGAGCGCTGGCACCGGCCGATGACCATCTCGTGGACCTGCTCCCCGGCGAGGTCGCCGCGCGCGGCTAGGTCGGAGAGGATGCGCTTCCGTGCCTCGTACCGATCCAGGCCGTCGTAGGCCGTTCCGGTCCCGGCGATCGCGCCGGCGTCGTCGAGGATCGTCGGCATCGGCAGGCCGTGGCGGAGCCCCATCTCGTGGTCGTCGTGATCGTGGGCTGGGGTGATCTTCACCGCCCCGGTCCCGAACGCCGGGTCCACGGCCGGGTCGGCGATGACCGGAACGTCTCGCTCCACGAATGGGATGCGGACGCGGCGTCCGACACGAGACCGGTACCGATCATCGTCGGGGTGAACGGCGACCGCCGTGTCGCCGAGAATCGTCTCGGG
>DATAQF010000051.1:0-8672 GCA_036264795.1 Candidatus Limnocylindrales bacterium
GAAGATCTGGGCGGTTCGTTCTCCTTCCTCAAGATCCCACCCGAAGAGGCCGAGGCTCCGACAACGCTGCGAGCTGCGAGACGGCAGTCGATCGCGCCGCGGACCGGAACGGAGCCCGTCACGGCCAAGATGCCGCCGCCCCCCGAGCCGGCGGCGAGACCGCTGCCGCAGGGCCTCGAGGAGCGCGCTTCGGATCTGGCCACCCGCACATCCAGGCTCCTCGGTCGATTCCGGCCGGGTCAGAACATCGACGCCGAGCTCGAGGCCTTCGAGGCCCAGCAGGCCATCACCGCCGGGCCTCCTGGCGAGGCGGCCGATGCGGTCGTGGGCGGCACGCCCGGTTCGGTCGACGAAGCCGACGAGCTGCCGGTCGCGAAATCCGTCGAGGCCCTCCTGGAACTGGCACCCGAGCCGGTGCCGGAGCCCATGGTGGCGAAGCCCGAGCCCGTCGCAGCGGCGCCCGAGCCGGAGCCGGAACCCGTCGCAGGCGCACCCGAGCCGGAGCCCGTTGCAGCGGCACCGGAGCCGGAGCCCGAGCCCGTCGCAGCGGCACCCGAGCCGGAGCCCGAGCCCGTTGCAGCGGCACCGGAGCCGGAGCCGGAGCCCGAGCCCGTTGCAGCGGCACCCGAGCCGGAGCCGGTCGCCGCGTCCGCGACGCCCGAGCCAGAGCCGGCTCGCGAGGACCGCGTGCCGCAGCCGACCTGGCGGATCTTCGCCCCGGACCAGACGCCTCCCGCCGAGTCGCCATTCGTCTCGCCCACGACACCGACCGGGCCGTTCCGCCAGCCCGTCGCCAGCGCCGAGCCACAATGGCCGGTCCAGCCGAATCTCGAGGAGTCGCCCAGCATGGCGCTTCTGGCGAACAGCGCGCGCTCGTCGAGCGACGCGCTCTGGGCCGCCTCGTCGAGGGAGGTTCTCGCGCCGCTGACGCCCGGGCCTGCCACGGTGACCGCGGGCGTCCAGCCGTGCTCGAGCTGCGGCCTTTCCCTTTCGGCCAACGCGCGGTTCTGCCGCCGCTGCGGGACGCGCCAGGGCTGACCTGCCCACCCTCGACCGGGAGCGGATCCCGGACTGAGATCAGACGACGGCGGCCTCCGCGTCGACCTCGCGCTCACGGACCCAGGCCGCGCCAATCAGGATGACCGTGAACACCAGATCGAGCCAGGTCAGGCTCACCAGGATCGCCCCGAGCGTCCCGTAGACGACATTCGTCCCGAACAGCCGTGGCGTCAGGAACACGAAGATCCGCGTCAGCGCGACGAGCGCGAGCCCACCGGCCGCAGCCGGCAGCCGGATGGCGCGCCACGTCGGGCGGACCGGCGGGATGAAGCGGTACGCGGCAGCGAGGGCGAGTCCGCCGATCAGGATCGTGATCGCAAGGTACAACGCGCCGCGGAGCTCCGTGAGCGCCCCGGCTGATCCGGTCACGTCGCTCACGATCGTCAGCGCCGGTGCGCCGATCAGCGCGGCAAGAAGAATCCCCGCCATGACGATGATCGATCCGATCCGCCAGGCCGCTCGCCGGACCAGGCCACGTCGCACGGACCCGGCGAACATCTGCCCGATGGCCGACTCCAGCGCGGCGAACAGCCGGGACGTGCCCCACCCGGCCAGCACGAGGCCGACGATCGAGACCGACGGTGACGCCGCGCTCAATCCCGTCAGGATCTCGTCGACGACGCCGGCCAACGGCGGGGCGAAGGTCACGATCCCGGCGATCGCGTTTGCCTGGCTCGCCGGGTCCCGCAGGACGAAGCCGGCGAGGCCGCTTGCCAGCAGCCCGAGTGGGATGAGAGCGAACATCGCGTTGTAGGCGACGCCCGCCGCGAGCAGGCCGCCGTCGACCGAGCTGAAGCGATCGAGGACGGCGCGAGCCTTGACGACGCGCGGCTGTCCGAGCCCGACAGTGGCGATCGAGACGAGCCGCGCACGCAAGGCGGCACGCCCGCTCGGACGCTCGACGCGCCCGTCCACGGTCAGGCTCGCATCTCCTCGAAGAGACCCGGCTGGAGATCGCTGGCCCTCACGCGCCGCGGGGCCGCAACGAGCGCCTTCACCTCGCCCCGTCGCACGAAGCGCCGGCCACCAAGCTTGATGCTCTGGAGCTTTCCGGTCCGCGCCCAGCCGCCGATCGTCGAGGGCTTGAAGTGGATGTTCGCGGCCTCGAGGATGGCCGCGGCCTCAGCGAGGCTGATCCAGTCAGCCGGCGAGCTCGGCATCTCAATCGGCCGGAGCAGACGAGCTGCCGCTCGATGAGCTGCCACTCCCCGTGGAGCGACCGCCGCCGGAGGACCCGCCGCGATCCGTTGCCGAGCCACGATCGGACGTCGAGGCGGACTCGCCGCTCGAACGTTCGGAACTCGAGGACGAGGATGCTCCGTCCTTGCCCGAGTCCCTCGTCGACGTCTCGGTCGCCTTGTCGGCGCCGCCGTCCGAGCTCGTCGTCGAGCTCACCGCCTCGCGTGACTTCGAGCGGGCCGCCGCGCCGCGGTCCTTCTTCGCCCACCCGGAACCCTTGAAGTGGATCGTCGGCGCCGAGAAGGCCTTGCGAACCGGAGATGCGCCGCAGATCGGGCAGCTCGTCGGCCCTTCGGCATTGACGGAATGGAGGATCTCGAATCGATGGCCGTTCGGGCAGACGTAGTCGTAGGTCGGCATCGGCGCTTCGGAAGGTCGAGGTCAGCCGCGAAGGAGGCGCATGCCGCACTTCGGGCAGTAGAACGCCCGCTCGTGGGCGGACGCGAATCCGCAGTGGGCGCACACGAGGCCGCCGCGGCCTGCCGCGGGAACCGGCCGCTCGATCGCCGTCAGGCCGAGTGCGTGTTGGTTCGCGAGGATGTTCGTCAGGATGCCGGAGAGGAGCTTGGCCGCGATCCGGTCGGTGTCGCCACGCACGCCCTTGCCGCCCCAGCCGACGACCGCTCGGACGATCATGTCGCCGGTTGCCTCGTCCCAGTGCGACGCGACCCCGCCCACGATCGCGCTGTAGTCCGGGTAACCGGACGTGTCGACCTCGCCGTCGAGCAGAGTGCAGACGAATGTGTCGAACGCGAGATCGACGGCGTCGATCGTCTCGAGCACGACGAGTGCGTGCCGGGTCACCGGAGAGTGGACGTGATGCGCATTCAGCCACTGCATCGCTTCCGAAGGCCGCGAGATGATCGGGGTCGCCTGGCTGAACTCGATCGGGAGCGGATCGACGACCTCGATATCCGTGCGCGCCAGGCCGTGCAGCATCGAAGGCAGCTCCGACATCGCGTTCGGCCCCGCCGTCATCCGGACGCCTTCGCTCGTCTTGCCGGCGTAATAGAGCTTGAGCTGGAACTCCTGGGCAACCACCTCCTCGGGGAGGGTGATCGCGGCGCGCTGGCTCGCATCCGGCGCGGCCCCAGGGACCGGCTGGGCGGTGTCGGCAGCGGTCCGGCGCTTCAGGAAATCGAGAGGCACGAAGAACTCCGTTGATCGGGGGCGACGCCGGTCATGGTAGCAGCGGCCCGCGCGCCTCCGTCAGCGGTACGTTCGGCGCGTCGAAGCCGCGTCGTCACCCACCGCGTCGGCCAAGAATCAGCGCTTCGTCGGGACGCAGGGCGAGCCGCCCATCGACGCCGACGTCGGGCAGCTCACGATGGGAGCCGACGCGGGCGACCCATCCTCCGGGCGCCACGGCACTCAGGTCGATCAGCCTTCCCTCGCCGACAAAGCTGACCAGCGTGAGGACCTCCTCGTCACCCGACCCACGGATCCAGGTGAGGACATCCGGATCGCCGCTGTCGAGCCGTTTCATCGTGCCGCGCTGGAGCGCAGGTGACGTCCGCCGGAACGCGAGCAGTCGCCGATACGTGGCCAGCACCGAATCCGGGTCGGCCGCCTGGCTCTCCACGTTGCGGATCGCCGCGTCCGGACCGAGTCGCAGCCACGGGCGACCGGTGGTGAACCCCGCGTTCGGGCCGCCGGTCCACTGCATCGGGGTCCGACAGCGCGACCGGTCGTACCACGGGAAGTCCGGCCCGGCGAGGAGCGCCGGCGGATCCACGATCTCGTCGCGCGGGATGTCGACGTCGAGCATCCCGATCTCCTCACCGTAGTAGAGGAACGGCGTCCCACGCACCGTCAGCACGACGACGGCCGCCGCCTTCGCGATCGCGTCGCGATCCGGATCCCGGTCCCGCCCGACCGACGCAGACAATCGGGTCGCCTGCCGCTCGCGGTCGTGGTTGGACAGGGCGATCGTCGGCCACAGGTCCGGCCCGTACGCCTGCTCCCGCAGTTCCATCGCGGCGCCGAACGCCGCCGCTGTCCAGGGCGACTCCATCAATGACCAATCGAAGACGATGTGGCGGTCCGCCGTGTATTGCGCGGCCGTCTCCGTGCCGCCGGAGAACAGCTCACCGACCGACATTCGGCCGGGCTGCTCGTCGAGGATCGCCCGGAACCGTCCGATCAGCTCCAGGAAGTCGGCCTGGTTCAGGTCGTACCGGTGCTCCAGCCGAGTCCATGGCGACGTGCCGTCCGCGATGACCGGGTTCGACCGCAGCTCGGGGTCCTTGAGGAACGCGTTGAAGACGTCCAGGCGGAAGCCGTCCACGCCGCGCTTCAGCCAGCCCCGGACCATGTCCCATTGGGCAGCCTCGACCGCGGGATTCCGCCAGTTCAGCTCGGGCTGGCCGACGAGGAACGTGTGGAAATAGAACTGGCCGCGCTCCGGCACCCACTCCCAACCGGGGCCGCCGAAGAACGAGACCCAGTTGTTCGGCGGGAGAGGCTGTCCGTCGGCATCCCAGCCGGACGGGTCGCGCCAGAGGTAGAAGTCAGCGTAGGGCCCTTCGCGCGATGCCTTCGATGCGATGAACCACGGGCTCTCGTCGCTCGTGTGGTTCATGACCAGGTCGAGGATCACCTTGATCCCTCGCCGGTGCGCCTCATCGACGAGGCGGTCGAAATCCTCCTCCGTCCCCAGCAGCGGGTCGACTCGCGTGTGGTCGGTGACGTCGTAGCCGAGGTCGCGGCCAGGCGAGGGATAGATCGGCGAGAGCCAGATCGCGTCGATCGGGACGCAGTCCGGCCCGAAGTGGTCGATGTGATCGACGATCCCCGCGAGGTCGCCGACACCATTGCCATCGTGGTCGGCGAAGCTCCGCGGATAGATCTGGTAGACGACCCCGTCACGCCAGTCGGGCGCAGTGGCAGCCGAAACGGGTTGGTTTTGGGTCATGAGCCAGCAGTCTGGGGTTCGGCGACCGGTCGGGTCAAACCGACGAGCCATGGGCGTGCGGCCCGTCGCGCTCCTTATACTTCAGGGCCCATGACATCCCCTTCGTCGCCCTCGGGCGGAGCACGGCTGCGTGTCGGCGTCGCCGGCCTCGGCGCGGTCGCCCAGTCCGTTCACCTGCCGCTGCTCGCCAGGCTCCACGAGACGTTCGAGATCGCGGCGCTGTGCGACCTGTCCCCGACGCTCCTCGCCGCCCTCGGCGATCGCTACGGCGTGCCGCCGAGCGAGCGATTCGAGAACGTGGAGCAGCTGCTCGACCGGACGAGGCTGGACGGGCTCATCGTCCTCACCTCGGGTTCGCACGGGGCCGTCGCCCTCGCCGCGCTCGAGAGGGGCCTCGCCGTCCTGTGCGAGAAGCCCCTGGCCTACACCCGGGCCGAGGCCGACGCCCTCGCGGCCTCGCCGAACGCGGCGCGGCTGCTCCTCGGCTATATGAAGGTGTTCGACCCGGCGGTCGTCGAGGCGCGTCGGATCGCCATGGACCCGGCCGCGGGACTGGGGCCGCTCCGGGCAATCGAGGTGGCGGTCCTCCACCCGACGAGCGAGTCCCAGCTGGCCTTCGCCCACCTGCTGCCGCCCCCGACGGACATCGATCCGGAGGTGCTCGCCACATTGCGGGGCGTGACCGACGAGCTCGTCCGGCAGGCGATCGGACCGGCCTCGGACGAGCTCGGGCGCCTCTACGGCGGGATCCTCCTCGGGAGCATCGTCCACGAGCTGTCCGTCATCCGAGCGGTCGCCGGCGACGTGGTCGCGATCGATGGAGCCGAGACCTGGCCGCCCGACGCCGATCCGGGCTCGGTTGGCCTCGCCGGGCGCCTCGCGGATGGGACACGAGTCTCGATCGGCTGGCACTACCTCGAGGACTACCCGGCCTACCGCGAGGATGTCCGGTTCCACCACGTCGGCGGATCGGTGGAGCTGCGCTTTCCGGCGCCGTATCGCCTCAACGAGCCGACCCGCCTGACCGTCTCGACCGGCCGCGACGAGACCCGTCGCGAGATGCTGTTCGAATCGATCGAGGAAGCCTTCGAGCACGAGCTCCTCGCGTTCGGTGACCTGATCCGCGACGGCGCAGCGCCCCGAACCGGGATCGCCGACGGCCGCAGGGACATCGTGACCTGCCAGCTGGCGATCGCCCGGCTCGCCGCTGAACGCGGTCTCGAGATCGGTGGCGAAGCGGCCCGGCTCGTCGCTTCGTGACGACGCCACTCCCCGCCGCGGACGGCGTCCCCGGCAGCCGATCGCCGACGGTCATCCACCTCGTCCCGCACACGCACTGGGATCGGGAGTGGTACGAGCCCTTCCAGGTGTTCCGGATGCGCCTCGTCGAGCTCGTCGACCAGCTCCTCGACTCGATGGAGGCGGACGAGCGGCTCGCGTTCACGCTCGACGGCCAGGTGGCAACGATCGACGACTACCTCGAGGTCCGCCCGGAGGGCCGCGTTCGGATCGAGAGGCTCATTGCCCAGGGTCGCCTGGCGATCGGGCCGTGGCAGATCCTCATGGACGAGTTCCTCGTCTCGGGCGAGACGATCGTCCGCAACCTCGAGATCGGCTGGCACGCGGCCGAGGCGCTGGGAACCGCGATGCCGGTCGGCTATCTGCCCGACATGTTCGGGCACATCGCCCAGATGCCCCAGATCCTCCGCCGGGCCGGGATCGAGCGGGCGGTCGTCTGGCGCGGCGTGCCGGCGGCGATCGATCGTCACGCGTTCGAGTGGCGCTCACCGGACGGATCGCAGGTCCGCGCTGAGTACCTCGTCGGCGGCTACGGAAACGGCGCCTATCTCCTGGCGATCCCGGACAAGCTGGCCGACAAGGTGGCTCGCTATGTCGAGGCCGGACGGGCGTTCTACGGCGATCGCTCCGTGCTCGCGATGTACGGCACCGATCACGCCGTCCCGTCGCCGCGCCTCGCTTCGATCGTGGCGGATGCCAACGCACGCCGCGACGACATCGTGGTCCGGATCGAGACGCTCACGGACTACCTCGACGCGCCCGACGGGGAGGTCGTCGGAACGGCGGTCGGGGCGATGCCCACGTGGACCGGCGAGCTCCGTTCGGCGGCGCGAGCGAACATGCTGATGAACGTCACGTCCGCCCGGATCGACATCAAGGCGGCCGCGGCCCGAGCCGAACGCATCCTCGAGCGATACGCGGAGCCGCTCGCGGCCGTCCACGGGATCGCGTGGCCGGGCCGCCTGCTGGAGCTCGCGTGGCGGCGCGTGGTCGACAACTCTGCCCACGACTCGATCTGCGGCTGCTCCCAGGATGCCGTCGTGAGCCAGGTCCTCACCCGCTTTGCCGAGGCCGAGCAGATCGGTCGAGGGATCGCCGCGCTGGCGGTCCGGCCATTGGCCGCCGCTGCGCCACGAGGCACCGTCGTCGTGGTGAACCCGTCGCCGCATGATCGAACGGATCTCGTCGAGCTGGACGTGGCGGTACCGGCCGCGTGGTCCACCGTCGACCTGGAGCTGGCGGACGGGCGGCGAGTGCCTTCGCAGCTCGTCCATCGGCCGGAACCGGTCCTCAGAACCTTGAGCCTGACGGGCGCCCAGGTCGCCGAGCTGTTTCCGCGCCGGCTCCACGGCCGGGAGCTGTTCGGCAGGTCGCTCGACGGGCATCGGATCGATCGGGACCTGACGCCGCCGCGGCTGACGCTCCACCTCGACGATCCCGCCACTCCGGAGGACTTCGACGTCGATTCGATCCTCGACGCGGTCACGCTCGAAACGACGGAGCAGCCGGACGAGATCTGGGACGTGGTCGTCGCCGCAGGTGACCGCCGTCGGGTCACCGCGATCGTGCCGGTGCCCGCTCTCGAGTCGGCGGTGGCCCGGCCGGTCGAAGGTACCGAACCTCGGATCGATGCCGATGCCGTCACGGTTGGCGAGCGGTCGATCTCGAACGGGCTCGTTTCGGTCGGCGTCGCCGGGGACGGGACCCTCTCCATCGAGGGCGGCGGCGTCACCCTCCTGGGCGTCGGCCGCCTCGTGGACGGCGGCGACTACGGGGACACCTACAACTACGCGCCGCCGGCGACGGACACGCTCGTCGATCGGCCGGCCGCAGTGAGCGTGACGCGGCTCGACGGCGGACCGCTGCGCGGCCGGCTGCAGGTCCGGGCACGCTACGACTGGCCCCTCGGACTGCTCCCGGATGGCCTGGCCCGGAGCGCGAGCACCGTCCCCGTCGAGGTCGCGACGACCCTCGAGCTGCGGGCGGGCGAGCCATTCCTCCGGGTGGCGCTCGAGTTCGTCAACCCCGCATCCGACCACCGGGTCCGATGGCACGTGCCGCTGCCTCAGCCGACGGACCATTCGTCCGCCGAGGGCCAGTTCGCGGTCGTCGACCGCGGCCTCACCGAAGAGGCCGGCCACGGCGAGGTCCCCACGCCGAC
>DATAQF010000098.1:0-11937 GCA_036264795.1 Candidatus Limnocylindrales bacterium
TGGGCGGGCCAGTCCATCCGGATCGTCATCAGCGCGACGGATGGCGGACGCGACAGCCTGGTCGAAGCCCTCGTGGACGACATCCGGGTCGAACGGCCGAGCTGAGCAGCGGGCGGCGACGGATCGGCGCCCATCCGAAGAGCCACATCGGGATCAGGAAGACCGACGGAGGGAACCCGTCCACTAACCGAGGCGTCATGGGCCGCAACCGCCGGTCCGCTCGGATCGGCCAGCCCCGGAGGGCGATGCGATGCGGCACCTCGGAACGATGGGCCGGCTGGGGATCGGGATCCCCGCGGCCATGCTCGGGATCCTCCTGGCGGTCGGCCCGGCCCTCGCCTGCGGCGGACTGATCGGGCCGAACGGCGCGGTCAATCTCCTGCGGACGACGACCTTCGCCGGCTACCACGGCGGCGTCGAACACTACGTCACGGCCTTCCAGTTCGCCGGTGGCGGCGGGGCCTTCGGATCGATCACACCGTTGCCCGGCGTGCCCTCGACCGTCGAGAAGGGCGGCGACTGGACGCTCCAGCGCCTCGTTCGGGAGACCTCGCCCGTGCGCCTGGAGGACCTTGGCGCAGCCTCAGCCGCCCCGGCGGCCTCCGGCGCCCAGGAGCTGATGAAGGTCAAGATCGACGCCCTCGACATCACGGTCCTGAAAGGCGGCGCGGCCGACATCGGCCAGTGGGCCACCAGCCACGGCTTCCGCCTTCCGCCTGATGCTCCGGAGGTCCTCGCGTTCTACGCGGACCGCAGCCCGATCTTCCTCGCCGCGGCGTTCGACGCGAACGCGGCGAAGGCCCGTGGCCAGCAGATCGGCGACGGGACGCCGGTCCACATCACGATCCCCACCCCGAACCCATGGGTGCCGCTCCGGATCCTCGCCCTCGGCAAGACCGGCGGCGAAGCGATCCAGGCGGACGTCTTCCTCCTGACCGACCACGCCCCGACGCTCCTCCCCGTGCCGATCGGCACGAACGGAATCCGCCTCGACCATGACGCGGCGGCTTCGGCCAGCCTCCTCTCCGACCTGCGCTCCGATCGTGGAATGGAGTGGATTCCATCGGGCGGCTGGTTGACGAAGGTCGCCGTCGACGGGACCGCCTCTCAGCTGTCCTATGACCTCGCGATCGATGCCAGCGGAGCCGGCCAGCCGTCTGCGGTGGCGGCCGGGTTGGCTCTCCCTGGCGCGGCCGCTCCGACCACTCCGATCGACCTCACCAGGCTGTTCCTCGCGCTCGGCCTTGCCACCCTCGGCCTGCTCGGAATCGGGCTGATCCTGGGCGGCCGGCCGGGCAGCCGCCTGGCAGGCTGAGGAGCGCGACGCGGGCCGGACTCGGAAATCGGAGCGGACCGATGCGGTTTCAACGGGCGATCGCCGGGCTGGGCCTTGGCCTGGCGATCGCCGTCCTGACGGGCGTGCTGGCCGGGACGGTCGCGCGCTCGAACGACCCGCTGATCGTGCCGATCACGATCCACTTCTCGCACTACGATCCGTCGGTCGTGACGGTCCCGGTCGGGCGGCCGGTCACGTTCGTCATCACGAACACCGACCCGATCGACCACGAGTGGATCGTCGGCGACGCCGCCACGCACGAGCGACATCGGACCGGGACCGAGCCGGTGCACGCCTCCAGACCGACCGAGATCTCGATCCCGGCGCTGTCGCAGAAGCGAACGACCGTCACCTTCGCGAGCCCAGGCTCGCTCCAGTTCATCTGCCATCTGCCGGGTCACGAGGCTTACGGGATGGTGGGTACGGTCGTGATCGGCGCAAGCGGCTGATCCTTCGGGAATCGATCCGCCGGGAATCTTGACTCGCCCGGTCGTCGCGCCGCACACTGCCCCGGGGCCAACGAGAGGGTGCATGTGCCGACGACCGGTCTGATCGTCCGCAACGCGCGCGTCCATCCCACGCTTGGACGTCGCGTCGAGCCCGTCGACGTCCTCGTCGACGACGATCGGATCGCCCAGATCCGGCCTGCCGGCTCGGTCCGCGCCGATGGCCGACCAGAGCTCGATGCCGACGGGCGCCTCCTCTCTCCGCCGCTCGTCGATCCACACGTCCACCTCGATGCGGTCCTGACGGTCGGCGAGCCGCGCCACAACGAATCCGGGACGCTGATCGAGGGCATCCAGACGTGGGCCGAGCGGAAGCCCTCGCTGACCCACGAGGACGTGAAGACACGGGCCCGCGAGGCGATCCACTGGGAGGTCGCCCAGGGAACCGGGCTCATCCGCTCCCACGTCGATGTCTGCGACCCGTCGCTGACCGCCCTCCGGGCGCTGATCGAGCTGCGCGACGAAGTGCGCGACATCGTCGACCTCCGCCTGATCGCCTTCCCCCAGGACGGGATCCTCTCGTTCCCGAACGGGAAGGAGCTGATGCGCGAGGCGATGCGTCTCGGCTGCGACGTGATCGGCGGGATCCCCCACTACGAGTGGACCCGCGAGGACGGCGTCGAGGAGGTCCATTTCCTGTTCGACCTCGCCCGCGAGACCGGCGCGCCGATCGACCTCCATTGCGACGAGACCGACGACGAGCATTCGCGCTTCCTGGAGGTCGTCGCCGCGCGCACGATGCGCGACGGCATGCAGGGCCGAGTCGTCGCCGGCCATACGACGGCGATGGGCTCGTACAACGACGCCTACGCGTTCAAGCTGCTCCAGATCCTGAAGCGGGCGGGCGTGACGATCGTCGCGAACCCGCTCGACAACATCGTGCTCCAGGGTCGCTTCGACACCTACCCGAAGCGGCGCGGGATGACGCGTGTCAAGGAGCTCGACGCCGCGGGCGTGAACGTCGCGTGCGGCCACGACTCGATCATGGATCCGTGGTACCCGCTCGGACGCGGCTCGATGCTCGACGCGTTGTCGATGCTGGTCCACGTCGCCCAGATGACCGGCCGGACCGAGCTGTTCCGGGCGTGGGAGATGGTCACGATGAATCCCGCTCGAGCCGCCGAGGTGCCTTGGGGCGTCCGAGAGGGCCTCCCAGCCAACTTCGTCGTCTTCGACTGCGCCGATGAAGCGGAGGCGATCCGTCTCCGCCCGGCGGCGCGCTGGGTCGTCCGCAATGGCCGGATCGTCGCCGAGACCGAACCGGCCCGGAGCACCGTGCACGTCGACGGGGCGGCCCAGCCCGTCACGTACCGGCGCGATCCCGCGGGAGTCGGTGGTGCGGCATCGGCGGTGCCGGACATGGTCGGCGCGGGCCCGATCCGCGCACGGAGCGAGGAAGGAGCGGAACGATGACAGCCAGGCTGCTGACCGGGGAGGGCATGCCCAGCCGAGAAGGCGACCTCTCGATCGAGGGACACGGCATGGAGCCGATCCCCGGGTCGGCCCGCTACGGGTCGGTGTCGCGGGTGTTCACGGTGTGGTTCACGCCGAATCTCGTGCCCGCTGCCTTCTTCCTCGGGACCCTGGCCGCGGCCTCGTTCATCGGCCTCGGCTTCTGGACGTCGATCGCGGCGATCATCGTCGGCAATCTCGTCGGATCCGTGCTCGTCGGCCTGCTGGCGACGATGGGCCCGAAAACCGGGATGGCGCAGATGCCACTCGCGAGGCTGGCCTACGGCAAGAGCATCGTCGTCCCCGGATTGCTCAACTGGCTCAGCTGCATCGGTTGGGACGGGATCAACTCGGTCTTCGGGGCGGCGGCGATCTCGATCCTGACGGGCCTCCCGTTCGTGGTCTCGCTGATCGTGATCGTCGTCTGCCAGGGCCTCCTCGGGATCCTCGGGTACGAGGCGATCCATACCTTCGAGAAGTACATGGCGATCGTGCTCGGGGCGATGTTCGTCATCCTGACCGTCGCGATCGCGGGCCAGGCGGGCACGGGGATCGCCAGGACCGACGCCGTGGCCGGCGCGGACCAGGTGGGGTCCTTCATCCTGTACAGCACGATCATCGCGAGCTTCGTCCTCGCGTGGGCGCTCTACGCCTCCGACTACACCCGATACCTTCCGGAGAGCACGCCCAGCTCCCGGGTCTTCTGGTGGACCGTCCTCGGACTGACGCTGTCGGCCGGCTGGGTCGAGGCGCTCGGCCTGCTCGTCGCCGACAAGGCGACCCAGGGCGGCGCAGTCGACACGATCAACACGATCCTGTCCGGCACGCCCCTGGCGGCCCTCGCCATGCTCGCGATCGGCATCGGGACGGTGGCCGTGAACGCAATGAACGATTACACGGGCTCGCTCTCGCTACAGGCCGCGGGGATCCGGGTCCCGCGTGTCTATTCCGCGATCCTCGTCGCGATCCTTGGCTTTCTCGTCACGCTCTGGCTCAACGCCGGCGATCTGGTCGGCAAGATCGAGAACATCCTCCTGTTCCTGAGCTACTGGATCGCGCCGTGGGCGGCCGTCGTCCTCGCCGATTGGCGGCTCCGGCGTGGACGGGCGACGGTGAGCCGGCTCGTCGATTTCGGCGGCCTCCCCTCCGGGGTGCTCGCGCTCGCGTCGTTGATCGTCGGGTTCATCGTGTCCCTGCCGTTCCAGCAGTCGTCGGTCGGCGAGGACCTCCGGAAGTCCACCGGCTTGCCGATCAACGCGATCTCGGACGACATCCTCCATTACGCGGACCTGGCGTACATCGTCGGGTTCGTCGTCGCGTTCGGGATCTTCTGGATCGGCGCGCGATCGATGGTCAGCCGGAGCGTTGAAGCGGGGGCCACGACGGCCTGACCCTGGTGCCTGGCCGAGGGGCTCGCCCGGCGGCGGCGAGCCCCGGCGCCCGCTTCCGGCCGGCCGTCAGCCCTCGAGGGTCGGCACGACCGGCGGCCGCGGGACGATCGGTTCGAGGCCGAGCGTCGCGACGTGCGAAGCGATCTCCGCTGCGGTCGCGATCCAGAGCCCGTCGATCGCCTGGGCCCGCTCGATCAGCGTCTCGAGGGCCACGGCTCGGGAGGCGCGACCCGATACGAACGGGTGATTGGTCAGCATGAAGAGGCCGCCCTCCGGGACGAGCGCTTCCAGCTCGAGGGTCCAGCGAGCGAGCACGTCCGCCGGGCTCGAGATCACGCCGGAGCCCGTGATTCCCGGCAGGTAGTTGTAGGGCTCCCAGTCGTCGAGCGCCCAGTGACCGGGCAGCTCGACGAGCGTCGCCGCGTCCGGCTCGGCCGAGGTCGCAAGGACATAGGGATGGTCGGCGTCCATCAGGCCCGAGTCGTACGCGAAGCCGTGACGGGCGAGGATCGCCGGCGTGTCGTATGTGAGCTCCCAGTTCGGGCCGCGATATCCCGTCGGGCGGACACCGAGGACCTCATCGAGCGAGGCGAGGCCACGCACGATCCGCGTCTCCTCCTCGATCGGCGTCGCGCCATGGGCGCCTTCGTGGAGATACCCGTGGTGGGCGATCTCGTGACCCGCGTCACGGATCGAGCGGCAGATCGCCGGCCAGCGCTCCGCGCTGTAGCCCGGAATGAAGAACGTCGCCCGAATTGCGCGGCGGTCCAGCACGCGCAGAAGGCGGGCGATTCCCGTTCTCGCGCCGTACGCCTGATGGCTCATCACGTCGAGCCAGGCGGCGGATTCGGGGTGCTCGAACAGGATCGGGCTTTCGGCATCGACGTCGAACGTGAAGCAGGCGGCGGCTCGGATTCCGTCGGGCCAACGGAATCCGGGCGGCAACGGCGACCGCCAGTCGATGCCGTCGGTCACCGATCGGTCCGCCGAAGCGCGACGAGGGAGAGCATCTCGTACGCCAGGTTGGCGGCCAGCGTGGCCGTCTGCCCGGCCGGATCGTATGCCGGGATGACCTCGACGACGTCGAACCCGACGAACTCGATCCCCGTCAGACCGCGGAGGATCGCGAGCAGGTCGCGGGCCGACGGGCCGCCGGCCTCCGGTGTGCCGGTCCCGGGCGCGTAGGCCGGGTCGACGACGTCGATGTCGAAGCTGATGAACGCGGGGCGGTCGCCGACCCGATCGCGGATCGCCGCCGCCACGGTCGCCGGACCGAGGCGGAACACGTCCTCGGTCGTGAGGTACTCGAGGCCGAGCTCGCTTCGCAGTCCCGTCCAGTCCTCCCGGTCGTAGAGCGAGCCGCGCAGGCCGACCTCGATCGAGTGGCCGACATCGACGAGGCCCTCCTCGATCGCTCGCCGCATCCACGTCCCGTGGTTGTACCTCTCCCCGAAGTACGAGTCCCACGCGTCCGTGTGGGAGTCGAAGTCGATGACCGCGACCGGGCCGCGCGAGCGCGTCGCGCGGAGATGCGGCAGCGTGCAGGCATGGTCCCCACCGATCAGGAGCGGGACCACCCCCGCGGCCACGATCGGCTCGACCGCCGCCTCGATCGCGCCGTAGCTGCGCTCGGTGTAGCCCGGGACGATCGCGACGTCGCCGTAGTCGACGCACGACAGGACGTCGAACGGCTTGACATCGAGGTTCGCGTTGTACGGCCGGAGCATCACCGAAGCGGCCCGGACGGCGTTCGGGCCGAACCGGCCACCGACGCGATACGTGACGCCGGTGTCGAACGGCACGCCGACGACGGCGAGGTCGACGTCCTCGAGCGTCCTGACGTGCGGGAGGCGGGCAAAGGTGGACGGCCCGGTGAACCGCGGGCTCTGGAGCGAATCCTCGGGGCCGTAGCGTTGCACCGCCAGAGTCTACGCAGCCACGACCGCCCCACGGGTTCGTCGCAACGTGCGATCCTGCCGAGGATGGCGACCACCTCCGGGAGCGCGACGGCGATCCGGGCTGCCGTCCTGGATCGTCCCGGCGTTCCCACCCGGACCGAAACCCTCGATCTCGATCCACCCGGTGAGGGCGAGGTCCGCGTCCGGATGGTCGCCTCCGGCGTCTGCCATTCCGACCTGCACGTGCGAGACGGCGAATGGGAGCGCGCCGGCCCGATCGTGCTCGGTCACGAGGGCGCCGCGATCGTGGAGGAGCTGGGCGCCGGGGTCGCCGAGCGGCGGCCGGACCTGCACGCCGGCGACCTCGTCGCCCTGGCCTGGCTCATCCCCTGCGGCCGCTGTCGCGCCTGCCGCGCGGGCCATGTCTGGCTGTGCTCCTCGAGCCCGTCGTACACGCACCGCATGCCGAGCGGTCGGGCGGCGATCCACCGACCGAATGGCGCCGGGGACGTCCTGACCTACTCGGCGATCGGGACGTTCGCCGACCGCCAGAACGTGCCCGCCGCGGCGGCGATCCCCGTGGATCCCGCGACGCCCCACGAGATCGCGGCGCTCATCGGCTGCTGCGTGACCACCGGCGTCGGGGCGATGACGAAGACGGCCGACGTGCGGCCCGGTGCCAGGGTCGCGGTCATCGGGCTCGGCGGCGTCGGCCTGTCGTGTGTCATGGGCGCGGCGCTCGCGGGCGCGGGGCAGATCGTCGCGATCGATCGGATCCAGGCGAAGCTGGACCTCGCCCGCTCCGTCGGCGCCACCGACACGATCCTCGCGGGGCATGACGACGCCGAGACCCTCGGCGCGCTGCGCGAGCTGACCGATGGCGGTCCCGACGTCTGCGCCGAGGCAATCGGGCTGCCCCGGACGATCGAGCTGGCGATCGCGAGCCTGCCCACCGGCGGCACGGCCGTCCTCGTGGGGATGACGCCGTTCGGGACGCGTGCCTCCTTCGAGGCGTTTCCGTTCGTCGACGGTGGGCGGCGGATTCTCGGCTCGAACTACGGCTCGGCCGATCCCGCCGTTGACTTCGCCCGGTACGCGCAGCTCCACCTCGCGGGACGGCTGCCGGCCGATCGACTCGTGACGGGCCGAATCGGTCTGGATGGGCTCGAGGACGCCTTCGCCGCGATGCGCCGCGGCGAGGGCGTCCGCACGATGATCGCGTTCGACTAAGCGGACGGCCGCGACTCGTCAGCGGGGAGCGGCGGGGAGGCAGCGCCTCCGGGAACGGGTCCCGTTGCCGGCGGCTCCGGCTCGACGATCGGAGGAAGCAGCGGCGTTCCCGTGATCAGCCGCGAGCCGCGGCCGTGGGTCAGGAAGCTCCATGCCCAGCGGACGGTGACGACGACGCGGTTGGCGAACCCGATCAGGTACACGATGTGGATGAGGAGCCAGAGCGCCCACGCGAAGAAGCCGCTCTGCCGCCCGAACGGGCCGAGCCACGGGATGTCCGTGACGCCGGCCAGCCGGCCGATCACCGCCACGTCGCCCTTGTTCGAGTAACGGAACGGCGGCGTCGCCTCGCCCGAGAGCCTCCGGCGGATCGTCCGGGCCGCGTATCGGCCGCCCTGGATTCCACCCTGGGCGACGCCGGGGACGGCTCGATCCCGCTTCCATGGCTGGACGGCCGCGTCGCCGATCGCCAGGATCTCGGGATGGCCCGGAACGGTGAGGTCCGGACCCACGATGATCCGTCCATTGCGGTCGGTGGGCGCGCCGGTCGCCGTCGCGACCGCACTGACGAACGGCGAGACGAGGATGCCCGCGGCCCAGAGCACGGTCCGGGCCGGGATCCGCTCGGTCGCCCCGTCGGGCATCTCGACCGTCACCGAGTGGCTGTCGAGCCCGACGACCCGGGTGTCGGTCCGGACCGTCGCGCCGAGCCGCTCGAGCTGGCGACGGGCCGAGGCCGAGCGATCCGCGGGGTAGGTCGGTAGGACCCGATCCATCGCCTCGACGAGCAGGATTCGCGCGGCTGCGGTGTCGATCGAGCGGAAGTCGCGGCGAACCGTGTCGCGGGCGATCTCGCCGAGAGCACCGGCCAGCTCGACGCCCGTCGGTCCCCCACCGACGATGACGAACGTCAGCCATTCCGCCCGTCGCCGCGAGTCGTGCTCGCGCTCGGCCGCCTCGAAGGCGATCAGGATGCGCCGCCGGATCTCGATGGCGTCGTCAATCGACTTGAGGCCCGGCGCGTCCTTCGCCCAGTCGTCGTGGCCGAAGTACGAGAACCTGGCGCCGGCCGCGAGGATCAGCGTGTCGTAACCGATCGGGCCGCCGTCGGACAGGGTGACCGTCCGCCGCTCCGGATCGATGCCGATCGCCTCCCCGAGCAGGACCGTCGTGTTCTTCTGAGGACGAAGGATCGAGCGGAGCGGCTGGGCGATGTCGCCGGGCGAGACGGCTCCGGTCGCAACCTGGTACAGGAGCGGCGTGAACAGGTAGTGGTTCCGACGATCGACGACGGTCACCTCGACCCGCTCGTCGGCGCCGAGCTCCTTGGCGGCGTACAGCCCACCGAAGCCCCCACCGACGATCAGGACCCGATGACTCGAGGGTTGAGCGGTCATCTCGACCCGAGTCTAGCGCGGTGTCCATCACCGGCAGTCTGCCCGCCGTCGACGCCGACTAGACTCGACAGGCGATGCGACCGCTTCCCTCCCCGTTCGACGATATCGCGGCCGGTCGTCGCGCCCGGATCGGCCTGCGTTCGTCCGCTCTCCTCGGCGCTCGCCTCCTGACGAAGGATCTTGCCTTCCCCGACGACGAGCGCGCCGCGTTCGGCCTGCTCGGCCTGTTGCCCGACCGCGTCCTGACGATCGAGGAACAGGTCGAGCTCGAGCTCGAGAAGATCCGCCGCAAGGACGACCCCCTGGAGCAGTACATCGGCCTCGCGGCACTCCAGGACCGCAACGCGACCCTCTACTACCGCCTGCTTGCCGAGCACGCCGCGGAGTTCCTGCCGATCGTCTACACGCCGACGGTCGGCCGGGCCTGCCAGGAGTTCAGCCACATCATCCGCCGAACGCGCGGCCTGTGGATCACCCCGACCGACGTCGATCGGATCCCGGATCTGCTTCGCCACAGCCCGTACGACGACGTCCGCTTGATCGTCGTCACGGACAACGAGCGGATCCTCGGCCTCGGCGACCAGGGCGCCGGCGGCATGGCGATCCCGATCGGCAAGCTCGCCCTGTACACCGCTGCCTCGGGGATCCATCCCGCGCTGACGTTGCCCGTGTCGCTCGACGTCGGCACGGACAATCCGTTCCTCCTCGCCGATCCGCTGTACCTCGGGTATCGCCGGCCGCGGCTCCGGGGCGCCGCGTACGACGAGCTGGTCGAGGCGTTCGTCCAGGGCGTCGCCGCGACGTGGCCGGGCTGCGTGATCCAGTGGGAGGATTTCAAGCAGCACAACGCGCTCCGGATCCTCGACCGCTATCGGGATCGGGTGTGCTCGTTCAACGACGACATCCAGGGAACGGCTGCGGTCGTCCTGGCCGGGCTCATCGCGGCGATGCGGCTCCTCGGGGAGCGGCTCGTCGATCAGCGGATCGTCATCGCCGGAGCCGGCGCCGCCGGCATTGGCATCGCGCGGCTGCTCCGGCTGGCGCTCCGAGCCGACGGGGCGACGCCGGAGGCCGCCGGCGATGCGATCGCCGTCGTCGATAGCCGCGGGCTGGTCCACGACGCGCGGAAGGATCTCGATGACGACAAGCGCGAGGTCGCGCGACCGGTGGGCCGGCTTGCCGTCGACGGGTTCGCGATCGAGGACGATCGCCATCCGAGCCTGGAGGACGTCGTGCGCATCCTGCGGCCGACGATCCTCCTCGGCGCGACCGGCATGCCCGGCACGTTCGATGAGCCGCTCATCGCGGCCCTCGCGGCTGGGACGCCGCGACCGATCGTGATGCCTCTCTCCAACCCGACCTCCGCGTGCGAGGCGACGCCGGCGGACATCCTCCGCTGGTCCGGCGGCCGGAGCCTTGTCGCCACCGGCTCGCCGTTTCCGGCCGTCGAGATCGACGGTGGGCGCCGAGAGATCGGCCAGGCGAACAACGTGTTCGTGTTCCCCGGCCTTGGTCTCGGGGCAATCGTCAGCGAGGCCCGGTCGATGCCCGATGAGCTGTTCCTCGAGGCGGCGCGGACCCTCGCAGACCAGGTGTCCGCCGAGCGACTGGCGAGCGGTGCCCTCTATCCGGCCGTCGAGGACCTGCGGCCGGTGACCCGGGCTGTGGCCCTGGCGGTGGCCCGGGCGGCAATTGACGCAGGCGTCGCCGGGGTCGGTCCCGGGACGGAGATCGCTGCCGAGGTCGACGCCGCGATGTGGTGGCCCGACTACGTGCCCTACGAGCCGGCCGACTGAGCGCCACCGCTCCGACGCGCGGACCACGCCGTCGATCCGCACCAGCCCCTACGATGGCCCCGTGACCACCCCTTCGATCATCCTCGTTCCCGGCTTCTGGCTCGGCGCCTGGGCCTGGGACGAGGTCGCCGCCGTCCTCCGCGCCGACGGGCATGACGTCACGGCCCTGACACTCCCCGGTCTCGAGTCGGTCGACGCCGACCGATCGACCATCACGTTGTCCGACCATGTCGACGCGATCGTCGACGCCCTTCGTGCGGCAGAGGGCCCGGTCGTCCTCGCCGTCCACAGCGCCAGCGGGTTCAGCGGCTACGCGGCCAGCGATCGCGTCCCCGATCGGATCGCCGCCATGGTGTATGTCGACACGGCTCCGGGGAAGGGTGCGCTCGATCCCGACTTCGACGGCGTCGAGAAGCCGCTGGTCTGGACGGACATCGCGGCGGAGGAGAACCTCGATGGGCTCACCGAGGCGCAGAAGGAGACGTTCCGGCGGAGGGCGGTCCCGGTTCCCGGCGGCGTCCTGCGCGAGGCGATCGAGCTGACGAACGATGCCCGCCGCGACATCCCTTCGACGGTCGTCGCGACCGGCTTCACGTCCGAGGCCTACCGCTCCTATGCGAGGGATCATCCCGAATGGGCGTTCCTCGCGGGCCTCCGCGAGCTCCGCAACGTGACCTGGGTCGATCTGCCGACGAGCCATTGGCCCATGTGGTCTCGCCCGACCGAGCTCGCCGCGATCATCGGCGAGGTCGCGAAGGCGCAGTCCCCGGCCGCCTGAGGCGATCGCCCTCGCGCGGCCCTGCCTTACGTCTCCCCTGGTTCGGCGCGCCCGCCGGCCGGGGTCATGGGCTCGGAGCCGGCGGGCTCGTGGACGTGCCGGCCGAGCTCGGGAAACATCCGAGCGACGACCGCCACGCCGAGCACGCAGAGG
>DATAQF010000114.1:0-8694 GCA_036264795.1 Candidatus Limnocylindrales bacterium
GGTGGCCGCGGTGGGCTCGGCAACACTCATTTCAAGACGTCCACCCACCAGGCGCCGAAGCATGCCCAGAAGGGCGAGCCCGGCGAGGAGCGTTGGCTCCGGCTGGAGCTGCGGCTCATCGCCGACATCGGCCTGGTCGGCCTCCCGAACGCCGGCAAGTCCACGCTGCTTGCCGCCCTGACCGCCGCCCAGCCGAAGATCGCGGACTATCCGTTCACGACGCTCGAGCCGAACCTCGGCGTCATGGACCTCGGCGACGAGGACGAACGGCGGCCGACGATCGCCGACGTGCCGGGCCTGATCGAGGGCGCTTCGATGGGCGCCGGTCTCGGCCATGCGTTCCTCCGTCATGTCGAACGGACACGTGTCCTCGTGCAGGTCGTCGACGGGTCGGGTCGCGACCCGAGCTGGGATCACGACATGGTCCGCGATGAGCTGCGGGCGCACGACCCGGCCCTGCTTGAGAAACCGATGGTCGTCGCGTTCAACAAGATCGACCGGGCCACGGCCGCAGACGCGTGGCCGGCCTTTGCCCGGAAGCTTCGCGCCGACGGCGAGCAGGTGCTCGCGATCTCGGCCGCCGACAGCGTCGGAATCGACGAGCTTCGGGCGCGACTCGCGGACCTGCTCCCCTCGGGGGAGGAGCTCGACGCTCCGCGCGAGCCAGCCGGCGTCGTCGTCCATCGCATCGAGGGCATGAGCGACGGGTTCAGCGTCGAGCGACTGGACGAAGGCGTGTTCATCGTCCGCGGCAAGCGGATCGAGCGGATCGCGGCCCAGACGAACTTCGAGGTCGAGGAATCGGCGGAGCGATTCCAGCGCGATCTCGCGCGGTACGGGATCGACGACGAGCTGCGGCGGGCGGGCGTCGTGGCGGGCGACCTCGTCAGGATCGGCCCGACCGAGCTCGAATGGGAGGCTCAGCCCTGGGAGGACCGCTGATCGGGACGCCGGATGGTCGTCCGTTGCACGCGGCGCTGCCACCTCGCGAGGCCGGTTCGATCGGGATCCTCGGCGGCACCTTCGATCCGTTCCACGCCGGCCATCTCGCCCTCGCCCGGGCAGCTCGCGATCGGGCCGGCCTCGATCGGATCCTTGTCGTGCCGGCGGCGGTTCCTCCGCACAAGCTCGGCCAGGCGATCAGCCCCGAGGCGGATCGCACGGCAATGGTCGCGGCGGGCATCGCCTCCGAGCCGGGCCTCGAGCTCAGCCGGATCGAGCTCGATCGCGAAGGCCCGTCGTACACGGTCGACACCGTGGCTGAGCTCGATCGCACGGAGCGTGCCGCAGGCCGTCGTCCGGATATCGCCGTCATTCTGTCGGCCGAATCGTTCGCCGGCCTCCCGAACTGGCACGAGCCCGGTCGGCTGCTGGACCTGGCGCGGATCGTCGTCGCCCCGCGGCCGGGACATCCGGCTCCCGATCCCGCCGCGATCGAGCGGTTGACCGGCGGCCGAGGCGACCGGGTTCGCGTCATCGACGGGCCGCTCGTGGACGTATCGGCCTCGTCGATCCGGCGTCGCGCAGCCGCCGGCCAGGTCCTCGACGGCCTCGTTCCGCCAGGGGTCGCGCAGTACATCGAAGCCCATCGGCTGTATCGTCAACCGCAACTCGAAGAGGAATCATCGCCTGTGACCGAACCCATCAACGACATGCCCGGCACCGCCGCCACATCGACGATCCCCCGGCCCGACGGCCTGCCGAACCGCGGCCCCGCCACGGCCGGCGACGAGCGACCGCTGGACATGGCCCGCCGAATCGTCGAGCTGGCCGAGGACAAGAAGGCCGCCGACATCGTGCTCCTCGACCTCAGTGGGCTGACCACGCTCGCGGACGCGTTCGTGATCTGCTCCGGAGGGTCCGAGCGTCAGCTCGATGCCATCGCCGACGGAATCCTCGAGGGGATGCGCGCGGAGAAGGTTCGGCCGATCGGCCGGGAGGGGACGGCGGCCTCACACTGGGTCCTCGTGGACTTCGGATCGGTCGTTGTCCACGTCTTCACGCCCCCCGAGCGCGAGTACTACTCCCTCGAGAAGCATTGGGCGGAGGCACGAACCGTCCTCCGCGTCCAGTAGCGGGAGTACCGTCCCCCGGGCGGTACCGTCGGGTCATGTCGGTGCGGGGTCGCGGACCTCAGCATCCGTGGCAGGTGGTCGATCCGAGCGATCGGCCCGCCACGAGGCTCCCAGAACGCCGATGTCCGCAATCCGCGAGCAGTCCGCCATACGCGAGCGATGCCCAGGCTGCAGTCGCCGCCTGATCACGACCCGCTTCGACACCACGTTCCGGATGTCGGACCGGTCCGAGCGGCTGTGCTTCGGCATCCCCGGCGGGCTCTGCGAGGACTGTCATCAGCTCTACATCGATCCGGAGCTGATCGAGCTACTCGACCTGCGGGACGGGCGCTGCGTCTTCGCGATCGAGAGCGATCTCGTCGTCCAGGAGCAGGCCTGGTCGTCCGGACACTGATCCGCGACTTCGCTCCGCGCTCGTCGCCCTCGGAGTCGCGCAGGTTTCCCTCGACGGTGAACAGAGCTGGCGGTTTAGCCCGCCTATGAACCCGTGACCCGTCGAAACGCCGACTGATCCAAGCCTGCCCGCGCTACGTTCGGCCGGCAGCCTCGCGGATCCGCCATCACATCGCGGATCCGCCCCGTTCCTGTTCCCTGTGCAGAGAATGTCGTCGCCGCGCGATCCGCAGTCAGCGCGATGATGCGGCCGGGCGCCGTGCCCCCGACACTCCGACGTGATCCGCGATCCACAGCGAGAACGCCAGGCGCCGGTGCCCCTCACCGGCCGCCCTCTCCGGAACGCCCTTCACGATCGCATCGACCTCGAGCAGCCCGTCGATCGCGGCGATCAGCTCCGCCGGCCGCCAGCGACGCGCCTGGGTCGCGAGCCGCTCCATCCGGTACGAGCTGTTGATCTTCATCGCCCGTCCGACCTCGGCGAGGTTCTTCGCCCGTGGCATCCGATCGAGCAGCTCGAGCAGCTCGCGGATCCGACGGTGGAGGACGACGACGATCACCGGCTCGGGCATCGTCTGGACGAGCGTCTCGAACAGGTTCAGCGCACGTCCGCCGTCGCGCTCGGCAACAGCGTCCGCGAGGGCCCAGGCGGAGCCCGGGATGGCCTCGGCCACCAGCGCGCGGACGTCGTCGACGGAGACCGAGCCGCTCGGTCGATAGAGGGCGAGCTTCTCGAGCTCCATCGCCGCCCGCCGCGTCTGATCGCGGCGCTCCGCGTCGCCTTCGCGGACGAACCCGCCGATCCTTGTCGCGAGCTCCTTGGCGGCACCCGGCGCCAGCCGCAGATCGCGGTCCCGGGCCTCGCTGTCGATCCAGGCTGCGAGCGCGCCTTCCTTCGGGCTCTCGAATCGGTGGATCTCGCCGCCGGCCACCCGAACGGCCTCGGCGATCTTCTTCTGCCCGGGCTCCTTCGCTCCGCTCGCCGCGGATTCGGTGAAGACGAGGGCATTCCCCGGTGCGATCAGCGGCAGCAGCCCGAGCAGCGCGTCGCGGTCCTCGTTCCGCACGGCCAGCGCTCCCGGGTTGGCGACGACCGCCAGCGTCCCGCCGCCGAACATCACCGGGGTCGAGACCCGGCCGTGGATCTCGCCGATCTGTGAGGTCGCGTCGTTGCGACCGCCGCGGAGGTTCCATCGTTCGAGCGGCTCGCCGTCCCGGGCCAGTGCCCGCCCGAGCCGGTTGACCGCCCGGTCGAGCATCAGGTCGTCGTCGCCGAAGAAGTAGGCGAGGGGCGCGGTCATCAGCCCGATGGTATCCCGCAGGCGAACGCGAACGCAGAAGGGACGAGCACGGTCCGCCTGGCTCCCGGTTCTCCAGCCGTGGCGACCCGGCCGAGCGCCACGGCCCCGAGCCCCGTCGGTGTGATCGCAGCTCGCCGGGCGCCCGTCGAGGCAACCCGGATGTCGCCCGCGGCGTCGATCGTCACCTGGACGCTCCCGTTCGTGTCGGTCCGGAACACGTCCGCCCCGGTGGCTCTGAGCCGATCGATCGTCGAGCGCGCGGGGTGGCCGTACGGGTTCCCGGCGCCCGCCGAGACGATGGCCACCTTCGGCCGGACCGCGTCCAGGAACGCGGGCGTCGTCGCCGTCTTGCTCCCATGATGGGCGACCTTCAGCACGTCGATCGCCGGCAGACCTCGAGCAGCGAGGATCGGGTCGACGTCATCCTCGACATCCCCGGTCAGCAGGATCCGCCGGCCGGCGACCTCGCCGTATAGGACGATCGAGACGTCGTTGATCCCGCGCCCACCGTCCGGCGGTTCTCGGGGCACCCGGCCGGGGTCCGGCCAGAGCACGCGGAAGCGGACGTCGTCCACCGCGATCCGGGCCCCGGTCGAAAGCGTCGCATGCGGCGGAGAGCCGCGGGCCGCAAGGTCACGGGCGAACGCCGCGTACCCCGGACCGGGACCGTGCATGCCGGTCTCGTACACGCGACCGACCCGGTAGCGCTCGAGCAGCAGGGCCAGGCCCGCGACGTGGTCCTCGTGCGGGTGGGTGAGGATCAGGATGTCGAGACGGCGGTCCCATGGCGGCAGGCGGCGATCGAGCTCGACGAGGAGGCGATCCGGATCGGGGCCGCCGTCGATGAGCATTCGTGCCCCGCGTCCTCCTTCGACGAGGATCGAGTCCCCTTGGCCGACGTCGAGGACCGTGATACGGGTCGAGCCGTCCGACCGATGGGCGACGGCAAGCCCGAGGGCCACGAGCGCAACGACGAGGCAGAGGACCGCAACGCGGCCGAACCGTGGGGAGGGGTGAGCCGCGAGACGCGGCGAAGCCGGCGCGCGTGCAGTCGACGCGGTTCGCGGCGTCTTGGCCGTTCGGCGACGGCGCCGCCCGAGTTCGATCGCGGAGAACGGCAGGGCTGCGGCGAGGGCGGCCGCAACGATCGTCCATGGCGTGCCCAGGGTGAGGCTCGCGAACGGAAGCGCGGCGCCGGCACGAATGACCGTGCACATCGCGGTGAGCAGCGCCCACGCGGGCAGGCCCGCCAGCGTCGCGATCGTGGCCGGTGCGCCGAGCATTACGACAGCTCCGCCGGCAAGCGCGATCATCGCCGCAGCCATGGCCGGCGCAACGATCGGCACGATCAGGAGGTTGATGGCGGGCGAGATGATCGCCAGTCGACCGAAGACGAGAAGGACCACCGGGAGGGTCGCTGCCTGGGCGGCGAGCGAGACGGCGAGGGACTCGCACAGCCAGCCGGGAAGGCGCCCGCCGGCCACACGAGCCATCGTCGCCTGAAGTCCGTTGGCCCAGGCGAGGATGCCCGCGGTCGCGAGGGAGGACAGCTGGAACCCGGGGTCGAGGACGAGACCCGGATCGGCAATGAGGAGGATTGCGGCCGCCCAGCCCAGCGCCGCTGCCGCTCGGCCGGCGCGACCGGTCTCGCGGGCGAGCAGCACGACGCCCGCCATCGCCGCGGCTCGCACGACCGACGCGGAGGCACCGGCAAACAGCACATACGCGACGATCGCGACGACGAGGACGATCGATCGCCGACGGCGGCCAAGCCGGCCGGCCAACGCGGCGACCGTTGCCGCGACGATCGCGATGTTCCAACCCGAGATCGCGACGACGTGGCTTGCCCCGACCGTCGTGAAGTCGGCAGCGAGATCCCGGTCGACACGATCGCGCAGGCCGATGACGATGCCGGCCGCCAGGCCGGCCTCAGGCTCGGGCATCGCCCGTGTCAGGGCCTCGCCCGCCGCCCGCCGAAGGCGTTCGAGCGACCAGGACGCCTCGTCCGCGCCGGTTGTCAGGGCCAGCGATCGCGAACGGAGCGACCCCGCCACCCCGACTCGACGAAGGTAGTCGCCGTATGGCCCGTCGGGTGGCGCCTCGACGGGCCCATCGACGCGGACCCGATCGCCAGGCTGGATGGCCGGGTAGCGTGGCAGGGTGGCCGCCACCACAAGATCGACAGGCTGGGATGGCGAGCGAAGCTCGAGCCGAAGCATCGCGACCTGCTGGCCGTCGCGGACCGGCGACATCGACTCCACGGTCGCCGCCCACGGCCCGCGGCCGACCGGCAAGGGATCCCCCGGCTGCGCGTCAGCGGCGGACGGCAGGGACAGCAGCCGAATGCCGATGAGCAGGGCGCCGATCGCAACCGGCAGGAGGCCTCGCCGAACGGTTTCGCGGGAGGGGCGGCCGGCACCGCGGAGCGCGAGCCCGGCGGCGGTGAAGCCCGCGGCCGCCATTGCGACCGCGATCGAACCGAGTTGAGGGCCCGCCAGGCTGGCGAGGATCGATCCGATCGCCAGCCAGCCGCTTGCCGCCATCGTCGTCGCGTCCGCCGTCGCGCTCAGCGGACGGCGACGAGGTCCTTGATCTTGTCGAAGGTCGCGGCGCCGACGATCTTCCGGGAGCGCAGCTCGTCGACGTTGGTGAACGCCTTCTCGTCTCGGGCCGCGACGATCTTGTTCGCCGTGACCGGTCCGATGCCAGGCAGCGCGTCGAGCTCCGAAGCCGTGGCCCGATTCAGGTCCACCGGTCCGGCGTTCGTCGGAGCCGCGGATGATCCCGCCTTGCCGCCCCCGGTTGCCTGGGCAGGGTCGTCACGCGACGGCACGACGACCTGGTCGCCGTCGCGCAGGAGAGCGGCGAGGTTCAGCTCGCGGCCGACCCGTTCCGCCGCGACTCGCGGTCCGTAGCCGCCCGCAGCGGTGATCGCGTCGCCGATCCGGGATCCGGCCGGCAGATGGACGACGCCGGGGCGGTTCACGGCTCCCTGGACGTCGACGACGAGCTCCTTGGTGGCGACGCCACCAAACGACGGCCCTGGCGTCGCGACCGGTTCCGCCGTCGCACCGGCGGCGGGCGGACCCGCGCCCTCGACGCCGATCGTCCCGCTGCCGCCGGAGGCCGCGAGCCAGAACGCGACGACGACGAGCAATCCGGCCACACCGATCGCGATGAAGATCCAGATCGCCGGTCGGGCTCGCACGCCGATCTCGGCCGCGGCCGGCCCCGGGCTCGTCGCGGGCGCCGGGTCCTCGAGGGCGCGCCACGGCGCGGCTTCGTCCATCGATCCTCCGCCGGCGGGCGGGTTCGTCGCGTTGTGACCGATGGCGGGCAGTCAGACGCCCCGCGACGTTGGGGGCACTTCCGACGTCGGCAGGGGCGTCTGCGCCGACTCTACGAGACCGCGCTTATCTCCGACTTATCTGGCGCCGAGCACCGAACCAGGCGCCATGTCACCTCTTCGGGGGTCACGCTCCGAAGGGCTCGACCGGTCTTGCCCGGTCGAGCCTTCGTCAGAGGGACCCTCGGTTCAGGGCAGGACCGCCGTGTGCTCGAGATGTACGCCGTCGAGCCTGGACGGATCGAGGTGGAGCGCCGCGAGGATCGTTGGAGCGACCTGGGTCGTGAAAACCGGTGCGGCCACCACCCGCCCATGGAGGCGAGCTTCGCGGCCGTTCCCGTTCTCGAGTCTCGACCCATTCACGACGATGAGGGCGACATGCGTGTCGTTCGGCGCAAAGCCGCCGTGTTCCGCGACCTTCTTCCCACTGGTGGAGAAGATCGTCCCCGGGACCGGTTGGACGATCAGGTCGGGCGTCCGTGCGTCCACGAGCGGATCGGTGAATTGGGCCGCGAGCGCCGCTCCTGACAGGATATGGTCGACGCGCGCGGTGTTTGCTCCGTTCTTGTCGGCGAGCAGCGCGGCAACCGCAGCGGCCGTCTTCGTCTGGTCCTTCAGCCAGATGAGCGCCACGTTGTCATCGATGAGGAACGCGACATCGATGCCCGCCGCTGTGAGCACGTCGGCCTCCTTCGAGCCGATCTTGTGAAGCGTCGCCGGGTCGATCGGCGACTGGCCGTGCTTGGCACTGAGGATGATCTTGGTCGAGGCAAGCAGGTCCCGGGCGCGAAGCTCCGACACCATCGCACCGAGCGAGCCATCAACGAACTGGATCGCACCCGCCAGCTGCGGGGTGAAGGCCAGCGTGCCCGGTTCGTAGCCACCCGGAACGTAGTTCGGATCGCAGGTCACGGCGTTGTTGCTTCGGGCGCAGGAGAGGAGGGGGTCGACCAGCTTCTGGCCGACGCTCACCGCCTGGAAGTTCATGCCGAAGATGGCGGGCGTTCCCGGATGGCCGGTCCCGGCGGATGTCTTCCCGTCGATCTCGTTGAGGATCGCGTCGACCTTGATCTGGTCGTACGCCTCGGTATCACCGACCGAGTCCGTGATGAACCAGCCGTCGGGGTTCGCCGTGGGGTTCGGGAGCGGGAATGTGATGATCCGGCCCCGGGTGTCCACAAGCGAACCCGGGATGACGTCGGCGTTGATCTCGGTCTGGAACGCGTCGTCGATCGAGTTCGGCGTGCCGTGGCCGGCTGCGAGGCCGTTGGCCGACGGGTGCTTGTCCGCCCAGGCCGTTCGCAGTCCGGCGGCGTGCGCGACGCTGAACACGGAGTTCACGCGCGTGAAGTTGCTCGGCGTGACCGGCGTGCAGACCCCGTTGATCAGCTTCCTGCCGAGCTGCGCCGGGTCGACCGCGGGCTTCGTGGGGTCGAAGATCACGGGGCGGGTTCCGTTCGGCCGCGCGGCGGTCGGCGCGTTGACGTCGATGTTCTCGAAGTACATCGCCTCGGCGCCTGGTGTCCCCGAACAGTCCTGAGTTCCGGTCGTCGTCTGCGCCGGCGGCAGGAACATCGTG
>DATAQF010000141.1:0-3508 GCA_036264795.1 Candidatus Limnocylindrales bacterium
GGCGTACGGCGGGCTCGTCCTGCTCGAGATCGCCGAGGTCGCCGATGCGCCGGAGGCACCATGGTCGCGCCTCGCGGCCCAGCTCGGAGGCGGAAACGTGCCGTCGCTCGACGACGCGCTCGCCGCGATCGTCGCCGCAGACCGGGCCGCCGAGGCCGAGGCCGGCGTTGCCGCTCGGGCCGCCGTGCCGGCGATCACCGCGAGCCCGGCCCGGGATCGTGACATTCGCCTCGCCGACGGCCGGCGACTTGCCTATGCCGAATGGGGCGATCCGAAGGGCACGCCGGTCCTGCTCCTCCACGGGATGCCCGGATCCCGCCTCCTCTGTCCGGACGAGCAAGCGACGCGTGCCGCCGGCGTCCGCCTGATCGCCCCCGACCGGCCCGGCTACGGCCGCTCGGAGCCGCGCCCCGGGCGGGCGGTGATCGACGGCGCCGACGATCTCGGGGAGCTGATCGAGCGACTGCGGCTGCCGCCGGTCGCGATCGTGGGCTGGTCGAGCGGCGGGCCGTATGCGTTGGCAAGCGCGGTCCGAATCCCTGAGCTCGTCTCGTCCGTCGGGGTGATTGCCGGCGACGCACCGCCCGACGACGTCCCCGGCTTCTGGGCCGAGGCGACCCCGGAGCTGCGCGAGCTCGTCGCCGCGGTCCGGACGGACCCCGCAACCGCACGAGCTCGCGTCGCCGCGCGATTGAGCTGGTACGCCGCGGACCCGGGCTCGATCGTCGACGGCGCACTGCGTGATGCCGACAGCCCGGAAGCCGCCCTCCTCGCGCTGCCGCCGGTCGCCGAGGCCCTGCGGGCGATGTTCGTCGAGGGCGCCCGCCAGGGCGTCGCCGGGTTCGTCGATGACTGGATCGCGACGGTCCGCCCGTGGGGGTTCGCGCTCGAGTCGATCGACCGTGACGTGTCCCTGTGGTGGGGCGACGCCGACCGGCTCACGACGCGCGAGCACACCGATCGCCTGGCGAGCACGCTGCCCAGGGCGAAGCTGACGATCTATCCGGGCGAGGGCCACAACATTGCGCTGACCCACTGGGCCGAGATCCTCGGCGCGCTCCTTGCCGGCGGCGCGGCGATCGATTCGGCCGGCGCCCGACCGGGCGGCTAAGCGAGGAGGATTCGGCGCAGAAGCGGCAGCGGCGGCGCGCCGTGGGCGAGGCACGCCTCGAGGTGCTCGCGGTAGACGAAGCCCGCCGTGTCGCCGAACCCGCCGACGACCCGAGGCGCCTCGATCTCGGCGACCGCGCCTTGCCCGCCCGCCCCCGCCGCTCGACGGCGTCGAACGTCGAGCTCGAGGTCCCAGAACGCGAGCGAGCCGACGAAATAGGTGGAGAGCTGGGTCGAGGACAGGCGCGCACGGTCGTACTTGGAGCGGGCGGCGGATTCCTCCTGGAAGCCGCCCTCGACCATGAGCTCGATCGCCTGCTCCCGCGTCATCCCCTGGGTGTGGATCCCGATGTCGATGAGCGCGTTCGTGATCGAGCGCAGGTAGAACTTCCAATGGGTCAGGAGAAGCGCCGGATCGTCGGCGCCGTAGCCTGCGTCGATCATCACCTGGGTCACGTAGACCGCCCAGCCTTCGGCGAAGACGCCGCTCCGGAAGATCGACCGGGCCGCCGACGGGCAGCGGTTTGCGTAGACACCCTGGAGGTAATGCCCGGGAACCGCCTCGTGGATCGCGAGCAGCCGGAGCATCCGGTCGTTGTCCTCGCGGAGGTGGGATTCGGCCTCCTCCGGCGAGGCGTCGTCGGCGATCGGCGTGATCATGAACAACGCCTTCTGTCCCCGGTCGAGCGGTCCCGGCCAGTCCAGCATCGCACCGCCGAACGCCCGGAGGAACACCGGCGTCCAGCGGATGTCGAGCGGCTCATCGGTGAGCCCGATCAGGTCGCGCTCGCGACAGAAGGCCTCGATCCGGCCGAGCTCCGCCCGGCAGAACTCGAGCAGCTCGTGACGCTCCGGGTGCTCGACGGCGATCGCACCGAGCACGGCGCGGACGATGTCGGCGTCGCCTGTCGGGATCGGGGCATCGCCGAGCCAGCGCGGGGCGATCTCCCTGGCGATCCGGATCATCTCCCCGCGAACGAGCTGGAACTCGCGTTCGCCGCGGGCCCGGATCGACCCGGCGGTGATCGCCTCATCCTGCATCGTGTGGCGGAGCTTCGCGGTGAAGAGCTCCTCGCCGAGGCGGCCCTCGCCCTCGGTCGCGGGCAGCACGACATCCCGCAGGTGGCCCTCGAAGGCCGCGAGCGCGGTCCGGGCCGCGCCGGCAGCGTCCCGAAGCCGGGGCAGGACGGTGGCGACGGCCCCGTCGCCCGCCGCGGCGGCCTCTCCGCTTGCGACCGCTTCGTCGAGGATCTCGGCGAGACCGCTCCACTGCTCGATCGCCGTCTCGGTGTGCAGCCGGTCGACGGGCCGACCCTCGACGCCGACGAGCCTCTCCCGGGCCGCGGCCAGGAGAGCGGGCAGGCCCTCGGCGCGTCCGGCGAGCGAGGCCAGCCGATCCGCGAGCGGCGCGAACTCGCGACTCGTCAGGCGAAAGAGGCCCTCGCCGACCAGGTACAGCCAGTCCATCGGGCTCCAGGCGTCCTCGCGGAGCTCCGTCTCCCCGAAGCGCATCGACGCCAGCTCGTCGAGCACGAGGTCCCGGTCGATCCGCTCGTCGAGCGTCAGATCGTCGTCCGCCATCGCGGCCAGCTCCGCGGTCCACCGATCGGCAAAGGCGATGCGCTCCGACCGGCCGGTCGCGCTCAGGTCGGGCCAGCGATCGTCGTGCTCGTGGAAGCCGGTCGCCGTGGCCGCGACCGGCTCGAGGGCGAAATATTCGAGGAGGAACGCGTCAGCGCGCGCGGCAAAGTCGGTCACGTCGTCTCCGGGCGGGGCGGCGGCGTTCCGGCACGAGCCGGGGCCGGGGAATGGCTGTCGAGTCTACCCGGCACCGTCTACCATCGAGCCGGTGACAACGACGCGCCCGAGTCTCGACACCCCGATGACCGTGGCCTCGGGACGGTTGGAGCCGGTGACCCTCGAGGGTCGTCTCGTCCGCCTCGAGCCGCTCTCGCTCGACCACGTCCACGGCCTCGCCGAGGTTGGCCTCGACCCGGCGATCTGGCGGTGGACGATCGCGCGACCGACGAGCGAGGCGGACCTCCGCGGCTGGGTCGAGGCCGCGATCGCCGGTCGAGACGCGGGCACGGAGCTGCCCTTCGCGACGATCGACGTCGCGTCGAGCCGGCCGATCGGCAGCAGCCGCTACATGAACATCGCGATGGAGCACCGCCGGCTCGAGATCGGCTGGACCTGGCTCACGCCGTCGCGCCAGCGGAGCGGCGCGAACCGCGAGGCCAAGCTCCTCATGCTCCGGCACGCGTTCGACACCCTCGGCTGCCGTCGCGTCGAGTTCAAGACCGACTCCCTGAACGAGCCGTCCCGCACCGCGCTGCTCGGAATCGGGGCTCAGTTCGAGGGCATCTTCCGCAACCACATGGTGATGCCCGACGGTCGG
>DATAQF010000148.1:0-3054 GCA_036264795.1 Candidatus Limnocylindrales bacterium
GCCCGAGATCGGCGGCGAGGTACCGGACCGACGCCTCGAGGGCAGCCTTCGCGACTCCCATCACGTTGTAGTTCGGGACGACCTTCTCCGCGCCGTAGTAGGTGAGGGTGAGCACCGACGAGCCCCGGCGAAGGGGAGGCAGCGCCGCTCGCGCCAGGGCGACGAGGGAGTAGGCCGAGACGTCCAGCGCGAGCGCGAACCCGTCGCGGGAGGTGTCGACGAATCGGCCGGTCAGCTCCTCGCGCTTCGCGAAGGCGAGGGCGTGGACGAGGATGTCGAGCCGGTCGTGGGTGGCTCCCCAGCGCTCGAACACCCGGTCGATGTCGGCGTCCGACTGCACGTCGCACGGTTCGACGAAGGTCGACCCGATCGACTCGGCCAGCGGCCGCACCCGCTTCTCGATGAGCGACTCGACCGACGAGAACCCGACCTCCGCGCCCTCGGCGTGGAGGGCCTGGGCGATGCCCCACGCGATCGAATGGTCGTTGGCGACGCCGAAGATCAGCGCCTTCTTTCCGTCGACGAGTCCCATCGGTGCCTCCGCTGGCCGCCAGTCCGCGGCGTGACGCGAGAATAACGGCGGGCCGGAGCGGCCGGGACGGCTTCGATGCGTCCCCGCGCGAACGCCGCTCGCCCTGATGCCCTACTGCGGCTGCGTCACCCTGACGTCGTCGAAGCCCGCCTCGACGAGGCCGTTCCTACCCGCGTCGGTCGCCGAGAAGCGAACCCGGATCGTCTTGCCTGCCCAGCGCGACAGGTCGATCGAGGCGAGGTGCCAGCCGGCATTCCGGACGACCGCGGCGCCCCGGGCGAGGAACACCGTTGCCGTCGATCCGTCGGACGTGTCGATCACCTGCGCCCGCAGCTCGTCGACGGACCGCGAGGTCGCGTCGTGGGCGAAGGTCCATTGGAATTGGAGCTTCTGGCTTGCGGTCGGCGGGAGGTCGATCGTCGGCGACGTCGCGCTCGTCCGTCCGCCGTCGAGATCGTTCGCGTTCGCCGAGGCGCCGGCGGCGAGGCCGGTGATGAATGCATATCGGCCCGACGGGACGGTATCGGGCTGCTTCAGGCCCGACAAGGTGCGGGTGGGTCGCGGGTCGCCGCGCTGCCAGACGCCGGCTGTCGCGGTGTCCGTCCCGTCGGCGTTGACGCGCCAGCCGCGGGCGACCTCGAGATCGTCGTCGAACGCGCCACAGCGCGCGATCCGCGTCGGCCGGCCGAGGACGGCAAGCGGGCACGCCGACCGCTCGATCAGGTAGAGGACGGCTTCCTTGTTCCGACCGGTCTCCGAGGCGATCATCGTGTCGCGCGGGTAGTCGACGACCGACATCTCGAACGTGTAGGCGAAGATCCGGTACACGCCGTATTCGTAGTCGCGCGTCGTCCCCGACGTGATGTAGAGATCGCTCGCCTGCTCGGGCCGGTAGCCGTTCGTGGCCGCCATGTGCTTGCCGATCGCGGCGAGCGCCGCGTGATCGGCCAGGGTCATGTCGCCCGGGACGTTCGCGTACGTGTAGCCGTAGGGCCACATCACGAGGCGGCCGGCTTCGTGGAACGTGATCGCGGTCCGGATCTGCTGCTGACCGTTGACGACGCGGCTGGCGAGGAAGTCCCGGATCGTTCGGGTCTCCGGCGCGGAGAACGCGCGCGGCCCGCGATACGTGATCGCAAACGGGTTCGCGCTCGTCCGTCCGCCCCCACCCCAGCGATACCCGAAGTTCCGGTTCAGGTCGGTCCCGATCGCGGTCGTGCCGGGTGTCGGCTGGCGGTTCTTCCGCCAGTGATGGAACCGGCCACCCGCGATGTCGGCCTCGGCGCCGTCGGGGTTGACCGCCAGCACGATCCAGACCTCGTGTGTGTTCACGATGCTCGTGATCCGGGCGTCGACGCCGTAGCCATCGGCGAGCCAATGCATGATGTGGAGCGTCATCTCGAGACTCATGTGCTCGTCGGCGTGAGTCAGCCCATCGAACAGGACCTCAGGCTCCTTCTCGTCGATCGCGACGTTGTCCGAGATCTTGACCGCCCAGATCGTCCGGCCCTGGTAGCTCGTGCCGATCGCGACCTTCTGGACGATGTCGGGATGCGCCGCGACGACCGCGTCGACGTCGGCGACCATCTCGGCGTACGTGTGATAGCCGCGGTAGCCGACGGGGAACTCGCTCGCCAGGGCGCTCGCGGGCGCGGCCCACGACGGCAGGATCAGGGCGAGGCCGAGCAGGCCGGCGGAAGCACGGGCGCGGATCGGGCGGAACATGCCGACAGCATGACCACCGGGCGCAAGCGGACCAACCCACCGAACGGTCCGGCGCGCGACCGGGCCCGAAGGTACCCACGGGCCCTCGGGATCACGGCTCCCGGTCGGCGGTGGCGGCGGCCCAGCGTCGTCGCGTCTCCTCGAGCATGAAGCGGGCCGACTCGACGGCCCGCTCTTCCCACGCGAACACGCACGACGTGAGGATCCCGTCGAAATCGACCTCGGCGAGGGCGCCGAACAGCGCGTCCCAGTCGACCTCGCCCTGGCCGATATCGAGATGCTGGTGGACCCGGGCGGTCGAACCCGGCGGGTTCACGATGTAGCGCAGGCCGGACGAGGCCCGGTGATCGAAGACGTCGGCGAGATGGACCTGACGGAGGACGACCGAGGCCTCGCGGATCATGGCCGCCTCCCCGCCGCCCAGGTGAAACGTATGGGGCGCGCAGAAGACGTAGCCGACGCTCGGCGAGTCGATCGCCCGGACGAGCTGGACCGCGGGACCGTTCAGCTCCACGAAGTCGTCCGGGTGGGCCTCGATGTTCAGGGCGATCCCTTCGCGCTCGAAGATCGGCAACAGCGTCTCCATCGACCGCCAGAACTGCGCCTCGCTCCGGGCTGCCTGCTCCGGGCGGCCGTTGAGCTCGGAGTTCATCGTGCGGCAATCGAGCTCGACGGCGAGGGCGATGGCCCGCTTCCAGTAGCGGACGGCGGCGAGCCGCTCATCCTCGTCCGGCGAGGACCACCGATAGAGGGGCAGGATCGACGACAGCCCGACGCCGGTCTCGCGGAGGGCACTG
>DATAQF010000186.1:0-1591 GCA_036264795.1 Candidatus Limnocylindrales bacterium
GCGCGTACGTGGCCCATGCCGCCGGCGAGCGGCTCGTGAACAGCGGACCCTTCACGGGGCTGCCGGCCGACGAGGGCGGTGCCGCGATCGTCGGGGAGCTGGAGTCGCTCGGGAAGGGCAAGGCCGCCGTCACCTATCGACTGCGCGACTGGCTCGTCAGCCGCCAGCGCTACTGGGGCACGCCGATCCCGGTCATCTATTGCGATCGGGACGGAATCGTGCCGGTTCCGGACGAGGACCTGCCGGTCCGGTTGCCCGACAGCGTCGACTACCGGGGCAGCGGCGAGAACCCGCTCGGCCGCGACGAGGCGTTCCTCAACGTCGAGTGCCCGATCTGCGGTGGTCCGGCACGCCGCGAGACGGACACGATGGATACGTTCGTCGACTCCTCCTGGTACTGGTATCGCTACCTCTCCCCGGAGAAGAGCGGCGGGCCGATCGATCGGGAGCTCGTCCAGCGCTGGACCCCGGTCGACCAGTACACGGGCGGCTCGGAGCACGCGGTCATGCACCTGCTGTACGCCCGCGAGTGGACGAAGATGATGCGAGACATCGGCGTCCTCGACCAGGACGAGCCGTTCAAGCGGCTGTTCAACCAGGGACAGATCCTGGGTGCGGACGGCGAGCGGATGTCCAAGTCGCGTGGGAACACGCAGGACCCCGACGAGCTCGTCTCGCGCTACGGCGCCGACACGGTTCGCCTGTTCCTGATGTTCATGGGCCCGTGGGACCAGGGCGGTCTCTGGACTCCGACCGGGATCGGCGGCGTCCATCGCTTCCTGAACCGGCTGTGGACGATCGCGCTCGATCCGCACGGCCGCGAGCCGGGCGACCCGGACAGCGGCTCGCTCCCGGCCGGCCAGTCCGAAGCCGACGCTCGGACGGCGATCCGCCAGGCGGCGCACCGCACGCTCCGCGACGTGACGGCCGATTACCGCGCGTTCCACTTCAACACGATGATCGCGAAGCTCATGGAGCTGGCGAACCTCCTGATGCGCTACCGCGGCTCGTCGGTCGCGGGCTCCCCCGAATGGGACGAGGCGGTTCGACTCGCGCTCCTGATGCTGGCCCCCGCGGCACCCCATATCACCGAGGAGCTGTGGTCGCGGCGCCTCTCAGCTGCCGGCGAGTCGTGGGCGTCGATTCACACGCAGCCGTGGCCGGAGGTCGATCCGAGCGCCGTCGTCGAGGCGACCCGCGAGGTGCCCGTCCAGGTCAACGGGAAGCTGCGGGATCGGATCGTCGTCCCGGCGACCATCGGCGAGGCCGAGCTGGAGGCCGCGGTCCTTGCCAGCGATCGGATCCGATCGATCCTGGACGGCCGCGAGCCGTTGAAGATCATCCACGCCGGGGGCGGCCGGCTCGTCAACATCGTCCTTCGCGCGGACGGCTGAGTGGTGCCCGCCGGCGTCGCGGCGACGTCCTGGGGCGAGGGGCGGATCGACCTCTTCTGGATCGGTCCCGAAGGGGATCTTCTCCACCGCGCGTCCGTCGGCGGCACCTGGCGCGAGACCGAGTCGCTGGGCGGCCGCCCGGCCCCGACACCGGGGGTGACCGCGTGGGCCGTCGACCAGATGCAGGTCTTCGCCGT
>DATAQF010000218.1:0-6675 GCA_036264795.1 Candidatus Limnocylindrales bacterium
GGCTTCAAGGCGATCCAGGACGGCAAGCAGGTGGCGGTGCTCGTCCCGACGACGGTCCTCGCCGCCCAGCACCACCAGACGTTCAGCCAGCGGTTCGCCGCCTTCCCGCTCCAGGTTCGGCTGCTCTCGCGGTTCGTGTCCGCGGCCGAGCAGCAGCGGACCCTCGCCGGCCTGAGGGACGGGTCGGTCGATCTCGTCATCGGAACGCATCGGCTGCTCTCGAAGGATGTCGGGTTCCGCGATCTGGGCCTGGTCGTCGTCGACGAGGAGCAGCGCTTCGGCGTCGCCGCGAAGGAGCGCCTGAAGCAACTCCGTCGCGAGGTGGACGTCCTCACGCTCAGCGCGACGCCGATCCCGCGAACGCTCAACCTCGCCCTGGCCGGCGTCCGCGACATGTCGGTCATCGAGACGCCGCCGGAGGACCGGCTGCCGATCCAGACGCGCGTCGCCGAAGCCTCGGCCGGGCTCGTCCGCGACGCGATCCTTCGCGAGCTCGATCGTGGCGGGCAGGTGTTCTACGTCCACAACCGCGTCGATACGATCGAGGCCCAGACCGAACAGCTCCGGCGGATGCTGCCGGGCGCCCGCTTCGTCGTCGGACACGGCCAGATGCCGGAAGGCCACCTCGAGAGCGTGATGATCAAGTTCGCCGGCGGCGAGGCCGACGTCCTGGTCTGCACGACGATCATCGAGTCCGGCCTCGACATCCCGAACGTGAACACGATCGTGATCGACCGCGCGGACACGCTCGGGCTGGCCCAGCTGTACCAGCTCCGCGGCCGGGTCGGTCGATCGTCGCGTCGTGCCTATGCCTACCTCCTGTACCGGCGCCGGGAGCGAATGAGCGAGGAGGCGCGGAAGCGGCTCCAGGCGATCTTCAATGCGTCGGAGCTGGGAGCCGGCTTCCAGATCGCCCTCGCCGACCTCGAGATCCGGGGAGCGGGGAACATCCTCGGCGGCGAGCAGTCGGGCCACATGGCCGCGGTCGGGTTCGACCTCTACTCGCGGCTCCTCGCGGAGGCGGTCGAGGAGCGCAAGGCGCGACGAGAGGATCGGCCGGCACGCGTCGACAAGCCGCAGGCGGTGATCGACCTGCCAGTCGAGGCGCACCTGCCGGACGCGTATGTCCCGGAGGAATCCCAGAAGCTCGAGCTGTATCGGCGGCTGGCCCGCGCCCGGACCGCCGGCGACCTGGCCGCCTTCCGCCAGGAGCTCACGGACCGGTTCGGGCCGATGCCGCCGCCGGTCGTCCGGCTCGTGGAGGTCGCCGAGCTGCGGCTGACGGCCGAGGCCGCCGGGGTCGCGTCGATGTCGCGTGAGAATGGCCAGCTCGTCGTCCGGTTCGGCGAGGGGCTCTCGCGGGCAACGGCGATGCGCCTGCTGGCCGGCGGTGGTCTGCCGGGCGTCAAGCCGTCAGACGTGACGTTCGCCAGCAACCAGGTTCGAATTCGGCTGCCGCGGGACGCCTCGCGGTCGTGGGGCCTGACCCAGGGGGTGGTGGCCCGGCTGTCGGTCGAGGACGGCGAGGTGCCGTCGTGACCGATCTTTCAATCGGCTTGCAATGACCCACGAGGCTCCCAAACCGGGGAACCGTCTGCTTCAATCGAGACGTGATCGAGACCACTCCGTTGTCGAAGCCTGACGTGGCTGCCCCCGACGAGGGGTCGGACGCGAGCGGCGTCGCCGGCGAAACGCTCATGCGGCTCTTCGCGTCGGTGCGCGATCGCATGCTCGACGCCGGATCCGACACCGACGCGCAGACGCCGTATCGCGCCTTTCTGGATGCGCTCGCCGTCGCGGTGTACACGACCGACGCAGCAGGCAGGATCACGTTCTTCAACGAAGCCGCCGTCGAGCTCTGGGGCCGACGGCCCGAGATCGGCGAGGAGTGGTGCGGGTCGCTCCGCCTGTTTCACCTCGACGGACGGCCGATGGCCCACGATGAGTGCCCCATGGCGATCGCGCTCAAGGAGCAGCGGCCGGTTCGCGGCGAGGTCGCCTATGCCGAACGGCCCGACGGGCGGCGGGTCGCCTTCACTCCGTATCCGACGCCCCTCCGAGACGCGAATGGGACGATGATCGGCGCGGTGAACGTCATGGTCGACGTGACCGAACGGATCGAGGCCGAACGGTCCCTGCAGACGAGCGGCGATGCGCTGCGGGCCTCGAACGCGGTGAAGGATGAGTTTCTCGGGCTGATCTCGCACGAGCTCCGGACACCGGTCACGACGATCTTCGGGAATGCCACGCTTCTGTACGATCGGGCGGAGCTCGGCGAGCGGGAGAGGGCGATGGTCTCCGACATCGTCGGTGATTCGGACCGCCTTCTGCGGATCGTCGAGAACCTGCTTCAGCTCACGCGCCTGGGCTCCGGGACAGAGCTGGAGCTGGAGCCGCAGGTCCTCGACCGCGTCGTCAACCGGGCCGTCGGGTCCTATCGCCGGCGCCACCCGCGACGCGACGTCCGCCTCGCGACGCTGCCGCCGTCGACGGTTGTCGACGCCGATGCGACGGCGATCGAGCTGCTCGTCGAGAACCTGCTGAGCAATGCCGACAAGTACAGCCCGCTCGACGAGCCGATCGACGTTGTCATCGAGAGCCGCGAGGGGGAGGCGCGCGTCCACGTCCTCGATCGCGGGATCGGCATCGACGCGGAGGATGCCGGCGACGTCTTCACGACGTTCTTTCGAACCGACGCGGCGCGACGCGTGGCGAGCGGCATGGGCGTCGGCCTGTCGGTCTGCAAGCGGATCGCCGAGGCACAGGGCGGCCGCATCTGGGCGGCGCCACGAGACGGCGGCGGCTCGGACGTCGGGTTTGCGCTGCCCCTGAGCTCCGATCACGAGGACGCTTCGACCAACCGCTGAGCCCGCGGCGCCGCCCGACGGATGCGTGGTGGGGCGGCCCCGGAGCGATCCACAGGGCGGACGTCCTCGGCGGAGCCGGCAGCGAGACGGCATCCTGAGAGAGATGATCGATCTCGCACGCGACGACGGGCTGTGGTCGCCCGGACGCCGGGCGTTGACGATCGGGCTGATTCTCAACGTCACGATCGTCGCGTCCGAGGCGCTCGCCGTGTCGACGATCATGCCGATCGTCGCGCGGGATCTCGGTGGGATCGATCTCTACGGCTGGGTCTTCTCCGGATTCTTCCTCGGTAGCCTGCTCGGCATCGTCGTCGCCGGCATGCTGATCGACCGAGGCAGCCTCGTCCGGCCGTTCATGCTCGGGATCGGGCTGTTCGCGCTGGGCCTGCTCGTCGGCGGTCTCGCGCCGTCGATGCCGATCCTCGTCGGGGCGCGGATCATCCAGGGGTTCGGGGCCGGCGCGATCCCCGCTGTCGCCTACGTCTCGATCGCCCGGGCCATGCCGGAGCGATTGCGCCCTCGGATGTTCGCGACGCTCTCGACGGCGTGGGTCCTGCCCGGCGTCATCGGCCCGACGCTCGCCGGCGTCGTCGCCGAGACGCTCCACTGGCGGCTCGTCTTCCTCGGGCTGCTCCCGCTCATCGCGGTCGCCTCGCTGCTGACGCTGCCGGCGATCGCCGCGGTCGGCCCTGCCACGGCTGCGGAACGGGATGCGGAGCACGCCGCCGCCGCCAGGGCTCGCCGGCGCCTTCCCCTTGCGATCGTCCTCGTCATCGGCGCCGCGCTCGTGGTCGCCGGCCTGTCAAACCTCGGTCCCCTCCCGCTCGTCCTCATCCTCGCCGGCTTGTTGATCGGCGGCCCGGCCTTCGCCCGGCTGACGCCGCCCGGAACGCTGCGTGCGGCGCGTGGCCTTCCGACCGCCGTGCTGCTGCGCGGCGTGCTCACCTTCGCCTTCTTCTGCGCCGACGCCTACGTGCCGCTCGCGATCCAGGAATGGCGCGGCGCGCCGGCCGTCGTCTCGGGCCTCGTCTTCACCGCGTCGACGCTGACCTGGACCGGCGGTGCGTGGATCCAGGCCCAGCGCATCCAGCGGATCGGGCCGACGCGGTTCCTCATGGCCGGCTTCGCCGTCGTGACGGTCGGGGTTGCCGGTTTCGCGGCCGTCCTCATCCCCGCCGTGCCCCTCGTCGCCGGCGTTGTGGCGTGGGCGATCGCCGGGTTCGGGATGGGGCTGTCCTACTCGACGCTCGCCCTCGTCGTCCTCCGTGAGGCGCCCCCCGCCGAGCAGGGTGCCGCGACGGCCGCGCTCCAGCTCTCGGACGTCCTCGGAACGTCGCTCGGGACCGGGATCGGCGGAGCCCTGATCGCCTTCGGCCTGCGGTCGGGGAGTCCCGGTTGGTTCGGGCTTGCCGGGGCGTTCGCGGTGTCGGCGGCCGTCGCGGTCGGCGGCCTCGGGATCACCCGACGGCTGCGGCAGGGGAGCGCGGGCGGGGGCGTCGTCGGCTGACGGCCGGCACGCTCCGGAATCGCCGTCAGCCGATTGCCGCGGTCGCCGCGTGGGGTAGACTTGCGCACCCGTTCGAGCCGGAGCCCCACCGGCGGGCGTGGACACCTGGAGGAACCCTCGACCGATGTCCGCCGAGGAGCTTCGCGCGAAGATTCGCGAGATCCCGGACTTTCCCAAGCCCGGGATCCTCTTCTACGACATCACGACGCTCCTGAAGGATCGAGACGCCTACAAAGAGGCGATCGACCTGATGCTCGAGCCCTACAAGGGCGAGACGATCGACATCGTCGTCGGGATGGAGTCGCGCGGGTTCATCTTCAGCTCGCCGATGGCGTACCAGCTCCACGCCGGGCTCGCGCCGGTTCGAAAGCTCGGCAAGCTGCCCGCCGAGACGATCACGGTCGAATACGCCCTCGAGTACGGGTCGAACACGCTCGAGATTCACCGCGATGCGATCGAGCCCGGCCAGAAGGTGCTCATCGTCGATGACCTCCTCGCGACGGGCGGCACGGTCAAGGGCACGATCGAGCTGATCGAGCGGCTGAAGGGCGAGGTCGTGGGCCTGGCGTTCCTCGTCGAGCTCGAGTTCCTCAAGGGTCGCGACCGACTCGACGGCCGGCGCGTCACCAGCGTCATCAAGTACTAGCCGGCCGCTCACCGTCCGGTCGCGAACGAGACCCGCATTGGCCGATTCGTCGACAGATCAGCACCTCGGCGCCGCCGACACGGGGTCGGTGCCGGAGCCCGCGGCCACGCCCGAGACGGGAGCGTCGGCCGACCCGCGAGCGGCTGCCGACCCCGCGATGCCTGCGGGCGGGGAGGCCCCACCCGATCCGGAGGCCGAGGCGCACCTGGCCCGCCGCCGATTCTTCCGCCAGTTCGCGGGCGACCTGCTCCAGACCGCCGCGACCGTCGCCGGCGCGGCGCAGGCGATCCAGCGTGCCTCCGCCGAAGCCGCCGGCGCGATCCTTGACCCGGTCAACGCGGCCGTCCGCTACGAGGACGCGGTTGCGGCCGTCCGGCCCCCGGACGGCCCACCCACGGGGTTCCGAACCCCGTTCCGCGAGGGCGAAGGGATCCTCTACGTCATCGATCAGCGGAAGCTGCCCGACGCTCTCGTCGAGGTCGAGGTCCAGAACGCGCCCGAGGCGGCCGCGGCGATCCGCCAGATGATCGTCCGCGGCGCGCCCGCGATCGGCCAGGTCGCCGCCATCGGCATGGCCCTGTCGGGACGCCGCGCGGCGGACAGCCTGCCCTACGCGCGGCGGGCGATCCTCCGGGCATCGGCGCTCGCGCTCCGCTCGGCCCGCCCGACGGCCGTGAACCTCGGCTGGGCGGTCGATCGAATGATGGCCCGCTACGAGCAGGTCGGCGAGCTCTCGGACGACGGCGAGGCGATCGCGGTCGCCCTTCGCGCCGAGGCCGACGCGATCGTCCACGAGGCGACGACCGACCACGGCCGGCTGGCGGACTTCGGGCTTGCCGCGCTCCCGGTCAAGGACTTCGGGCCGCTCCGGATCCTGACCCATTGCAATACCGGGCCGCTCGCCTGCGGCCAGTTCGGAACGGCGCTCGGGATCGTCCAGGCGGCGCACAACGCGGAGCGCGAGATCAGCGTCTGGGTCGACGAAACGAGGCCCTATCTCCAGGGCGCCCGCCTGACGACCTGGGAGCTGGCCCAGGCCGGCGTGCCGCACACGCTCATCCCCGATGTCGCCGCGGGGCACCTGATGAGCCGCGGCGAGGTCGACGTCGTCATCGTCGGCGCGGATCGGGTCGCGGCGAATGGCGACACGGCGAACAAGGTCGGGACGTACACGCTCGCGGTGCTCGCCGCGCGGCACGGCATCCCGTTCCTCGTCTGCGCTCCGACCAGCTCGATCGATCTCGCGTCCGCGGACGGCGATTCGATCGAGATCGAGGAGCGAGCGGCCGACGAGGTCCTCGAGATCCGTGGGGTCCGGATCGCGCCACCCGACACCGAGGTCCGGAACCCCGCGTTCGACGTCACCCCGGCCGAGCTGATCAGCGGCATCGTCACCGAGGAGGGCGTCGTCCGCGCGCCGTTCGAGGCGGGACTTGCGGATGCCATCGCCGCCGCGACCGCGCGGTGGGCGCCGACCCGACCGTCGCCCGAACCGCCGCCGGAGGAGGGCGTCGCCGTGCCGCAGGAGCACGCCACCGCGCCGGACGGGCCGGCTGCGGAGGTTCGCGGCTGATGGCGAGCGTCGCGGTGACGGGACGGCGGACCCGCGGTGTCGCCGTCCGGGCGATCGCCGACCGGGCGGTTCTCCGGACGTT
>DATAQF010000226.1:0-3928 GCA_036264795.1 Candidatus Limnocylindrales bacterium
AGGACGCCGGGCTTGTCGAGCACGATCGCGATCAGCGTGTGGCGCCTCGTCTCTCCACCGCCCGGCAGGGGCCTCGCCGGCGGAGCGGCATGAGCCCGGCCGTTCGTGCTCGGGTCGACGCTCACTCGTCCGCCCCTTCCCAGTTCTCGATCAGGTCCGACAGGCCCTTGCCGGCCGGCATCATCGGGAACACGTTCTGCTCCTCCGCGATCTCGAACCAGACGAGGGCCGGACCGTCGACCGCCCGGGCGGCCGCGATCGCCCCATCGACTTCCTCCGGCGTCCGGGCACGGAACGCCGGGATCCCGTAGGCATCGGCGAGCTTCGCGAAGTCCGGCCCGGGCAGATGGGCCGAGTGGTAGTTGCCGCCGTAGATGATCTCCTGCCACTGCCGGATCATCCCGAGCTTCTTGTTGTCGAGGAGGGCGATCTTCACCGGGATCCGATCGGCAACGAGCGTCATCAGCTCCTGCGACGTCATCTGGAACCCGCCATCCCCGGTGATCGCCCAGGTCTCTCGCTCTGGCGCGCCCAGCGCGGCGCCCATCGCGGCGGGGACGCTGTAGCCCATCGTCCCGAGGCCGCCGGAGCTGACGTGGGTGTTCGGCTTGCGGAAGCCGGCGTACCGCGCGAGCCACATCTGGTTCTGGCCCACGTCCGCGACGTACGTCGCCGCGTGGTCGGTCAGCTCGCCGATTCGCTCGATCACGTAATCGGCCGACAGCAGCCCGTCGCGCCAGGCGCCCGAGCCGTGCCACGACGAGCCCTCCGACTCGCGCCGCCACTCGGCAAGCTCCGCGAAGTACTCGGCGCGCGTCGACGGATCGACCGCCTCGACCATCGGCAACAGCGCCGCGAGGACGCGCTTCGCGTCGCCGACGATCGGAACCTCGACCGCGACATTCTTGCCGATCTCGGCCGGATCGATGTCGACGTGGACGATCCGGGCGTACGGCGCGTAGGTCCGCACGTTGCCGGTGACGCGGTCGTCGAACCGCATGCCGATCGCGAACAGGAGATCGGCCGACTGGATCGCCTTGTTGACGTGCTTCCAGCCGTGCATCCCCATGAAGCCGTAGCTCAGCGGGTGGGTCTCGTCGATCGCGCCGATCCCGAGGAGGGTGTGGGCGACGGGGATCTGGGCCTTCTCGGCGAAGGCGAGCAGCTCGTCCCAGGCCTCGGCGTGGAGCACCCCGTGACCGGCGAGGATGACCGGCCGTTTCGCCATCGCGATCTCCGCTGCTGCGACTTTCAGCTGGCGGCCGTTCGCCTCCATGTTCGGGCGGAAGCCCGGGAGCCCGGCAACGATCTCGTCGTGTGTCGGATGGGGTGCCGACGTCTCCTGCTGGAGGGCGTCCTTGGTGATGTCGACGTGGACCGGCCCCGGCCGTCCGCTGCGGGCGATGTGAAAGGCCTCGGCCAGGACGCGAGGCAGCTCATTCGCGTCGCGGACGAGGTAGTTGTGCTTGGTCATCGGCAACGTGATGCCGTTGATGTCGATCTCCTGGAACGCGTCCTTGCCGATCAGGGCGGAGGGCACGTTGCCGGTGATCGCGACCATCGGCACCGAATCGAGGAGGGCGGTCCCGATGCCGGTCACGAGGTTCGTCGCCCCCGGGCCGGAGGTGCCCATGCACACGCCGACCTCGCCGGTGACCCGGGCATAGCCATCCGCGGCATGGGCCCCGCCCTGCTCGTGGCGAACGAGGATGTGGCGGAGCTGTGGATAGTCGCCGAGGACGTCGTAGAGGGGCAGGATCACGCCGCCGGGATAGCTGAAGAAGACGTCGACGCCCTGGAGGAGAAGCGCCTCGCACACCACGTCGGCCCCGATCCGGGTCCGATGTCGCGGCCTCGCGTCATCGAGCATCGCCCGCCGAGCGCGCTCGACCGCGGCCGCATGAGCCGTGCCCTCGCCGGGGATGTGGGTGCGGCGTTCGGGCGGAGCCGCCGTCCCGGCTGGGCTCGGGGCCGCCGCCTGCCCCTTCGTCATCGTCATCGATCCGTCCCTGCCCTCTGTGTTCTGCCTGGTGGCGTCGCCGATCGCGTTCGAGCCCGTGTCACCGTCCGGCGGCAATTCGCGACAAACAAAAAACCCTCGCCACCCGGCGAGGGTCCCTTCGGTCTTCGGTGGTTCGTTGCGCCTAGCGCCCGTCCCGCCGCGTTCCTCCGTTCTCCCGCCGGGAGCCGGTAATGAGGAGGCCGAGAAGGCCGTCAAGACCGGCAAGGAGCGAGCGAAGAAGACCGAGGAGCGATACGTCGTCGGGGCCGGAGCCGTTCAAGGGAATCTGGACGCGCCGACCGTCGCTCGTCACCGCGATGGCAACGTGGCGTCGATTCTGGCGATCGAACAGACCCAAGATGGTCTCCACTACATCAACCCAGCCGACCCGGGCCGTTCGCGCAGTCTACGAGGCGATGGATGATCGTGCAACCATCCGGACCACACATTGCCCTCGATCCGATGTCGGGCTGGATGCCCCGCCGCGGAAGGAACGGAGCCCACGAAGCTCCCGAGGGGCGCCCGGCCGACCCCGGACACCAGGAGACCGCCGGTCACCCGGCGGTCTCGTCCCCGTGGTTCAGATCCGGAGGGACCTGATTACTTCCAGCGCTGCCCGGCCTCGATGACGAGGGCGGAGCTGGCCAGCGCGGAGAGGACCATGAGGACCCGGAAGGCCTGAGCCTTGAGGATACGAGTCATCGGTCCGCCCCTTACCAGCGCATCCCGGCGCCGACGGTCAGTGCCATCGTTGCCAGCAGCGTCAGGGCCCAGGTGAAGCGACCCAGGTTCGTCTTCACGTCCGACTCCTTCGAGTCTTGCTGTCTCGCCGGTTCTCGGTAGCCGGGCGGTCTTCCGTGACGGGAGATCCCTGGCTTTGCGTCCCCGTCTCGCGACGGGTTTGCCCTGGACGATTGCGCGGCGGAGGATGGAAGTCCTCGAACGAGACGATGGCTCCACGGTCCGGGACGGGACATGGCCCGTCGGTACCTGGATGCGCTGACTTGCGAGGCAGTGCGCCTACGCACCACCCGGCTGGACGAGGTCGCGCGGCCGGCGATCGCGCCGCATCGCGGTCGCGAGTGCGATGGCCACGCCCACGCCGAGCAGCACGTCGCCGACGCTGAAGATGTTGTGGAGCGGCAGCCAGACGGGCAGGGCGAAGATATCCGTCAAGGGTCCCAGGGCGGGCTGCGCCAGCACGGCGCTGTTCGAATAGGCGGTGGGGGCGTCCTTCCCGAGGGCCGCCATCGCGGCCGGCGACGCCGGCATGAAGCCGCCATTCGCGACGATCGCCACGAGGTTGCTCAGGGCTCCGAGAGCAACGAGCGGCATGCCCGCCACGGCGGCGTTTCGGAGGACCGCGGCGACGACCACCAGGGTGCTGCCGACGTACAGGATGGGCCCCAGGTCGCCGACTCGCTCGCTGACGGCGTCGGTGAACAGGACGACCTGCGCGAGGAAGCCGACGAGGACGAGCGGCGCCCAGCGGAATCGAAGATCCCCGATCGCGGCCAGCCTGCCGCCCGTCAGGATTCCGACCGCCAGGCCGATGACGACCGCGTACAGGATGAACATCGTGCGTCGATTCCTTTCAGGCGGTGCGCAGGTCGACACGCGGGACCGCCCGCGGGCCGAGGATGGCGGGCTCGGCAACCGGCCCGACCGACTTGCCCGGCGCCGTCGCGAACGCCGCCTCGGTGAACTCCGGGCCGGCGGCCGGCCGTGCGAACAGGAAGCCCTGCCCGAAGTCGCAGCCCATCAGCCGGAGCCGCTGGAGCTGCCCCGCCTGCTCCACGCCCTCCGCGACGATCCGGAGGCCGAGCGTCTGGCCGAGGGCGACGATCGCATGCGCGAACGCCCATTCGTCGCTGCCGCCCTCCGACGAGCCGACGAAGTCCCTGGCGATCTTCAGGATGTCGACCT
>DATAQF010000229.1:0-13223 GCA_036264795.1 Candidatus Limnocylindrales bacterium
CCGTGATACTTCGTCTCCCCGTCGGCGAGCACGGGCCGGTCGCGACGCTGCGGCCCGAACCGCGGCAGCGGCCTCGGCAGATCGACCGGAGTCATGACGAGCCTGACACCGGGCAGGGCCAGGGCGGCAGCCGTGTCGATCCCGTCGATCCGGGCTCGAGCGACGTCGAGGGCGACCAGCTTCACGTGGAGGGTGTCGTCGTGGGTCAGGTCCGCGACGTAGCGCTGCTCCCCGGTGACACGGGCACGGCCGCCGACCCGGGCGGCGGGCTCCCCGACGCTCACTGCGGCGCCAGGTTGGCGTCCGGGACGGCGGAGCGATCGCCGACTGCCGGGTGTTCGTCCGTCGGTTCGGTGACGCCCAGGGAGGCGGCCTGCACGGCCTCGATGATCTGCTCGTAGCCGGCGCAGCGACAGAGGTTGCCGGCGAGGCCCTCCTCGATCTCGGCCCGCGTGGGCCTCGGGTTCGCGGCGAGCAATGCGTGGGCGGCGATCAGCTGACCCGGGATGCAGAACCCGCACTGAGCCGCGCCGGTGTCGAGGAACGCCTGCTGGAGCGGGGCGAGGGTGCCGCCGGTCGCGAGGCCCTCGACCGTCGTGATCACGGCGCCGTCGAACTCCGCGGCGAAGGCAAGGCATGAATCGATCGTCCGCCCGTCCGCGATGACGGTACAGGCGCCGCACTCCCCGACGAGACAGCATTCCTTCGTCCCGGTCAGGCCGGCGTCCTCGCGGAGGACCTCCAGGAGGGAGTGATGCGGCTGGACCCGGAGCGTGCGCGGCCGGCCGTTGATCGTCATCGTGAGATCGACGGGACCCGTCATTGACGGGCCTCGCCCGTGTCGGCCAGGCGGGCGAGCGCCGTCTGGACGGCCCGGAGCCCATGCACCCGGAGCATCGCAACGCGGTATTCCGGGCTCGCGCGCATGGATGTCGGCGAAGGGCTCGCGCCGGCGAACAGGCCGTCGAGGACGCGTCGGCGGTCCTCGGCGCTCGCCGAGGGGTCCGCGAGGATGCCGCTCCGGTCGCTGACCAGCACCGGACGTGGTCCGACGCTGCCGTAGGCGATCGTCGTGGCTCCATCCCGGTCGACGACGCATGCCACCGTCACGGACGCGAGATCGTGACCGCGGCGGCGCGTTCGCCGGGTGTGGGTGGAGCCGCGTGGCGGTCCAGGCAGTGGCAGCTCGATTGCGGTCACCAGCTCGGCCGGCCGGAGCGTGGTGACTCCCGACCGCACGAACAAATCATCGATCGGGATCCGCCGCTCGCCGTTCGGACCGACCGCGACCACGACCGCCCCGAAGACGAGCAGCGCCGGCGCCGTGTCCGCCGCGGGCGAGGCGTTGCAGATGTTGCCCGACAGCGTCGCCCGGTTCCGGATCTGGACCGAGCCGACGACCAGGGCTCCCTCGGCGAGCGCCGTGTAGTCGCGGCGGATTCGCTCGTCGGCCGCGATGTCGGTCATGACGGTTCGAGCGCCGATCACGAGCCGGCCATCGCGCTCGCGGATGCCGTCGTCGAGCTCGCGGACGCGCTTGACGTCGATCACGACGTCCGGCTCGATGGACCGGTCGCGCAACCGGATGATCAGGTCCGTCCCACCGGCGAGGAGTCGGGCTCGCGGTCCGTGGGCCGCCAGCAGGGCCACGGCGTCGGCGAGGCGGTCGGGCTGCTCCCACGCGAACGGCCGCATCAGGCCTCGAGGACGGACTCGACCGCGTCGAGGAGCGCCTGGGGATTCGCCGCTCGGACGAACACGAACGGGCGCTCCGCGAACCGCTCGACGAAGGCTGCCCGGGACGTCCGCCGCTCCTCGGTGTCGACGATCGGCATCGGGAAGCCCGGAGCCAGGAGCTCGTTGAGCAGGAGGTAGTTCTGCAGGGAGTGGAACGTCTGGAACTGCCGCTCGAACGGGATCATCGGAGCGCTCGAGAGGTCGAAGTTGCCATCGATCGCCGGGACGATCACGAGGTCGACGGGGGTCGGCTCGTCGTGGATCTCCCAGGTCGGCATCTCGCCGAAGAACTTCTCGACGCCGCGCTCCGGAGCGGCCTTGTCGGCCCGCTCCGTGCCTTCGGTCCGCTTCTTCAGGAAGGCGGACTTCGAGCCCATCCGGACAACGCCGTCCTCGTCGATGACCGTCGTCTCCGTCGACACCAGGAGCGCGCCGCGGCGGCACGCCTCGATCTGGCCCATGGACTTGCCGTGGTTCGATTCGCCACCGAGGAACAGGATCGTCCTGTCGTGGAAGCGCACGGCGGAGGAATGGAACGGGTGGAGCCCAGTGGATTCCATCCGCAGAGCGAGCATCGCCACGATCGCCTTCTGGATCGGGCCCGCCGGCCACGGCCCGTCGAACTGCATCGCGTGGCCGTCGTAGGAGACGCCCTTCGGCCGGTCCTGACGCCAGACGATATCCGCGTCCGGAAGCGTGGGCGAGGGCGCGATGCGGACGTCGGCGAGGCGGTAGTTCAGGAAGCTCATGTCGTCGAGGACGCGCTCCCGCGGCTCGCCGCCGAATACGTCGATCCGGAGTCGGGCGGGGCCGGCGGTCATCTCCTCGGACAGGCGGAGGTCGGTCGAGACGGTCATCCGGATCCTTTCTGATCGGCGAGACGGCTGGCCATGTTGTCGCTCACGTCCGCGAAGTGCTGCTCCAGCGCCGCGACGACCGCGTCGACGTCCCGTTCCCGGAGCGCCGCGAGGATGGGCTCGTGAAGATCGGCCGACCATTGCGGGTCGGCACCGGGGACGACGAGGGTGATGTAGGTACGGAGGAATGGCTCGAGCGAGCCCCAGACCTTCAGGAGCGTGCCATTGTCGGCGAGCTCGACGATCGTGCCGTGGAACCGGGCATCTGCCTCCGCGACGCGGTGGGCGTCGCCGGCCCGGGCTGCGGCCTGCATCGAGTCCACCCCCGCGGACAGACGCGAGAGGTCCTCGTTCGTCAGCCGGGGCACGGCCAGTCGCGCGGCCAGCGATTCGAGGGCCGATCGAACGGCGTACGCCTCGAGCAGCTCCCGGGAAGTTGGGCGGCGGACGCGCGCGCCCCGAAATGGGGTGATCTCGACGAGGCCCAACGCCTCCAGGCCGCGCAGCGCCTCGCGCACGGGCGCCTGGCTCGTCCCGAGCTCGCGGGCGACCTGGGTCTCGACGATCCGGGCGTCGGGCGGATAGCGCCCGCTGAGGATCCGCTCGAGCAGCCGTTCACGGACCTGGTCCGCGAGGACGCTCCGGGCGAGGACGGCCGAGCTGGCGACGGCTGCGCTCAGAAGTCGACCCCTCGGGCAGGCCCCGCAGCGGCGACGCTCGCAGCGGCGGCGCCGTCCGCCCCCTCCGCCGCATCCGCGCCGTTGGCCCGAGCCAGGACCTCCACCGTGCCAGCCGAGCCGTCGACTCGAATTCGATCGCCGGTCTTGATCCGACGGGTGGCCACCGACGTCCCGACGACCGCCGGGATCCCGAACTCCCGGGACAGGACGGCCGGGTGCGATGTCGTCCCACCGGTGTCGGTCACGAGACCGGCGATCTTCGTGAAGAGGACGACCCATGCCGGGTTCGTCATCTGGCAGACGAGGATGTCGCCGTCGGCGACGTCGTCGAACTCGTCGACGGTCGTGACGACGCGGGCGGTCCCCTCGACCTGACCCGGCGATGCCGCGATGCCGCTGACCGGACCTTCCGTCGTCGGCCGGCCCTGGTAGAACCGCTCCGGGTAGCCCCAGTTGACGAGGTACGGGAAGGCGAGCTGCGACGGGGTGGCCGTACCGATCCAGTTCGGCGGGTGGATTGCCTTCGCGGCGTCGCGATCGGCGCGGCGCTGGGCAACCAGCTCGCGAGCCTCGACGGCCTTCGGATCGCCGATCAGCATCCGCAGCTCGTTGTAGCGAAGGAACATCACGTCGTCGGCCTGGTCGAGCCGGTCTTCCGCAACGAGCTTCCGGCCGATCGTCAGGAGCACGAGCCGGACATGGGCGTTGGCCCCCTGGTCGATGTAGAAGTGGTGGTCCGGCGTCAGCGGCGCCATCCGCAGGTTCGTCTCATTGGCGGCCCGCATCTCGGCGAGCGCCTCCCCGCTGAGACCGTCGAGGATCTCGCGGGAGGCCGCCACGATGTCGGCGCGCATCGCCTGGATTGCCGCGGCGAAATCGTAGTCCGTGTCGAGATAGCCCTTGATGAGATCCAGGACGGGTTCCATCTGCTCGCGGACCGTCGGGAAGATGAATTCGTGGCTCCAGACGGCATGCCAACCGAACTCCCGCTGGTACGGCTCGATCCGCTCCGCGATGAAGGCGCGGCCGCGGTCGGAGTCCCGCAAGGCCGCCGCGATCGCCTCCGCGTCGCCCGCCCCGAACGCCGCCCGCAGATCGGGGTCGTCGCGGACCTCGTTCTTCATCGTCCAGAGCGCTTCGATGGAATCCCAGTTGCGGTCGGAGGCCGAGTTCTGGAGCCGGCCCAGGAGCTCCTCATCGACGGCGCCCCGCGTCTTCTCCATCACCGCCCGCAGCGTCAGCGTCGCCGACAGCTGGGCGAAGTTCAGCATCCAGTGGATCTTCCAGTGGCGATCGTGGATGTCGATGGCGTCCTCGAGGAGCGTCGCCGCCTCGGCGATGCTGAGCGAGTCGGCCGCGTCGAGGCGCGCCTCGAGGTACTCGAAATTGCGCTGCATCTCCGGGACGAGCCGATCGCGCCACCAGCCGGCGAACTGCTCGCCGTAGACCGGCAGGACGCGGTCGAGGTAGGCGCCCATGTTCGTCGCGAACGCTCGATCGCGGGGCACCCGGGCGGTGTACGTGGACGAGTACTCCGTGCCCTCGATCCGGACGTCGGGATCAGCGGGGATCGCCGTGGTGTAGACGTAGCCGTTCACCTGCTTCGCCAGCCAGTCCACGGCGAACGGCGTGCCGAACCGGCGGAACATGTGGTCGCAGCTCAGCCACCAGCCGCCGATGTCGAAGAACATCGGGCTGACGGGGTGCGGAATGTGGAGATCGTCGTAGACCCAGAAGAACGCCTTCTCGGTCTCGGAGGCCCATTCGACCGGAAAGGACTCGTCTCCCAGGAACTGGTCGAGGATCTCCTCGGTCGCCGCCACGAGCTGCCTCCTCGCATCCGTCGCGTGACTCGCAGCGGGCGGACTCCGCCGCGGGTCATCGATGATCGATCATACCCCGGCGGTTGGTTTGGCGAACGAGATCGCGGACGACGTGCGCGCCTCAGGCGCGAACGCGTGATCGGCCCGTCATTCCACCTGGACTGAGATCGGCGACATGCGTGCGCGCGTCAGCGGCGAACCGCCGATTCGAGCGTGACGCCCCGCACGCTGACGGCGGTTCTCAGTCGCCCGGGCATAGCCTCCGCGGCGGCGCGGCGTCGACGGCGGAACCGCGTGAGTCAGGCGCTCGCGGGCGTCTTCGCCTCGAGGGCCTTGCGCGCCTTGTCCCAGTCGGACCGGAACTGGACGATGCCGGACGTCGTGAGCGGATGGTGGACCATCTGCTGGAGGACCTTGAACGGGAGCGTGGCGACGTGCGCGCCGGCGAGCGCGGCCTGGGTCATGTGGAGCGGGTTCCGGATCGAGGCCGCCAGGACCTCCGTGTCGATCTCGTGAATCGTCACGATGTCCACGAGCTCCCTGATGACCGTCATTCCGTCCTGGTTGATGTCGTCGAGGCGGCCGACGAACGGTGACAGCAGCGACGCCCCGGCCTTGGCGGCCAGGAGGCCCTGGTTGGCGGAGAAGATCAGCGTGCAGTTGGTCTTGATCCCCTCTTCGGCGAACCGGGAGATCGCCTCGAGGCCCTCCTCGCTCATCGGGACCTTGACGACGATGTTCGGGGCGAGCTTCGCGAACGCTCGTCCCTCGTTGAGCATCCCCTCGACGTCCTCGGCGACGACCTCGGCCGAGACGGGGCCGCTCGTGATCGTACAGATCTCCTTGAGGACCTCCTCGTAGCTCGAGCCGCTCGTCTTCGCGAAGAGCGTCGGGTTCGTCGTCACTCCGTCCAGCACGCCCCATTTGGCGACCTGGCGGATCTCGTTGATGTCGGCGGTGTCGAGGAAGATCTTCATCTGGATGCTCCTGGCGATCGTTCGGAACGGATTCTACGCTTGATCATCTCGCGCGCCGGAGTGCCCGCCGGACCATGTGTTTCGATGACGCGCCAGAAGCGGTCGTGGCCAGCCTGGCGCGACCGGCCGGCGGACCGTGCGGAGCCTCGGAGCGCCTGTCGCGGGCGCGGCGTCGCAGCCCCGCGGGGTTCGGACTAGCCGCGGAGGGCGGCGTCCTCGCGGTCGGCCGCGGCCGATTCATGCGCCGGTTCGGCTCGGCGTGGCGCGAACTCCGGCTCCCGCCCGTCGCGGACGGCGAGCGACGCCGCAACGAAGCCGTCGAAGAGTGGATGCGGCCGCTCGGGCCGGCTCTTGAACTCCGGATGGAACTGTGAGGCCACGAACCAGGGATGGTCCTTGAGCTCGACGATCTCGACGAGGCGGCCGTCGGGCGATTGGCCGCTCAGGAGCAGACCCGCTCCCTCGAGCGTCTGGCGGTAGCGATTGTTCACCTCGAAGCGGTGGCGGTGGCGCTCGTAGATGACCTCCTGGCCGTAGACCGCGGCGGCCTTCGAGCCGGCGGTCAGCTTGGCCGGGTAGAGGCCAAGTCGCATCGTCCCGCCCTTGTCCTCCATGTCGCGCTGGTCGGGCATGAAGTCGATGACCGGGTTCTCGGTGAACATGTCGAACTCGGTGGAATTCACGTCGCTCGTCCCGATCACCTCGCGGGCGAACTCGATGACCGCGCATTGGAGCCCGAGGCACAGTCCGAGATACGGGACCCGATGGTCCCGGGCGAAATGGGCGGCGAGGACCTTGCCCTCGATCCCGCGGTGGCCGAAGCCGCCGGGGACGAGGATCCCGGCCGCGCCGTCCAGGCGCTCGTGAAGGTTGTCGTGGGTGAGCGCCTCCGAGTCGACCCAGCGGATCTTCGCGTCGACACCGTGGGCCCAGGCCGCATGGCGGAGCGCCTCGGTCACCGAGAGATACGCGTCCGGCAGCTCGATGTACTTGCCGACGAGCGCGATCTCGAGGCTCGGCTTCGGTGCCTTGATCCGGTCGACGAGGGCGCGCCAGGAGTCAAGATCGGGCTCGACGTCCGGGTCGCCGAGGCCCAGCTCTCGCACGAGGAGCCGGCCCAGGCCCGCCTCCTCGAACATCAGCGGAACCTCGTAGATCGTGTCGGCGGTCTCGGCCGGAATCACGGCGTCCGTCGCCACGTCCGTGAAGAGGGCGATCTTCTCGCGGGTCTCGTCGCTGACCGGATGGTCGCTGCGAAGGACGATCACGTCGGGCTGGATGCCGATGCCACGGAGCTCCTTCACCGAGTGCTGGGTCGGCTTCGTCTTCAGCTCGCCGGTTGCCGCGAGGGCCGGCAGGAGCGTGACGTGGATGTACAGGACGTTGGCCCGGCCGATGTCCTTGCGCATCTGGCGGATCGCCTCGAGGAAGGGCAGGCTCTCGATGTCGCCGACGGTCCCGCCGACCTCGACGATCACCACGTCCGGCTCGCCGTCCCGGGCCACCCGCCCGATCCGCTCCTTGATCTCGTTCGTGATGTGGGGGATGACCTGGACGGTCCCGCCGAGGTAGTCGCCGCGGCGCTCCTTGGCGATGACGGCCTGATAGATCCGGCCGGTCGTGACATTGCTGAGCTGGGTCAGGTTCTCGTCGATGAACCGTTCGTAATGGCCAAGGTCGAGGTCCGTCTCAGCCCCGTCGTCGGTGACGAACACCTCACCGTGCTGGTACGGCGACATCGTGCCGGGGTCGACATTGATGTACGGATCGAGCTTGAGGATCGAGACCCGGAGGCCGCGGGCCTTGAGCAGCCGGCCGACACTGGCGGCGGTGATGCCTTTGCCCAGAGAGGAGGTCACGCCTCCGGTCACAAAGACATACTTCGCCATGGTTCGGGTCCTCCGGGGGTTTTTCGAATGCTATCGAACAGAGCCCTCGAAGGCAAGCCGGAGCAGGCCCATGCGCCCTTGGACGGGACCGGAGCGTCGATCCCGCGGACCATGCCGACCGTCTGGCCCCAACGGCGCGGTGACCGTCAACGGGGCGGCGGCCACGCTCCTCCTGGCGGATCCTCGCGGCCGTCGCCCCAGACCTCGGGGCCGCAGAAGAACGGCCGCGCGACCGGGCTCGGGAGCGACGCGGGATCGGCCTTCCACGCCTCCAGCGTCGAGGCCAGCCATGCCTCGATTTCCCTGAGCTCGGTCCAGCGCCGATACGGCCAGCCGGCCTCGACGCAGATCCTGATCAGCGAGCGCTTGGCGAAGACCACGTCCGCGTACCCGGCGGCGTAGCGATCGCTCTCGCCGTCGCCGACGAAGACGACCGCCCGTCCGGCGGCCTTCTGGGCGAGCACGCGCTGGCGCTTGCACGTTCCGCAGACGAAGCACTCCGGGTGGCCGTTCGGGAAGTCGATCCGGGCACGTTCGCCGGCGAACGTCGTCGAGGCGGCGACGATCGGCAGGTCCTCGAGACCGAGCGAGGCCATCGCGGCGGGGATGTAGAAGCCGAACCCGTCACTGACGATCTCGACCGGAACGCCGGCGGCCGCCGCCAGCCGCACGAGGGCGACGACGCCCGGATCGTGCGGCTGGGCTGCGGCGGTTGCCATCAGCTCATCCTCCGTCGCGCGCAGGAGGGCGAGCTCCGCCTCCATCGTCCGCCGCGATCCGACCCGACCCTCGTCGTACGCGGCGACGATCGGCTCCCATCCGGCCGTCACGTGCTCGGCCATCACCGTGTCGCCGACGTCGGTCCGGGCGACGGTCCCGTCGTAGTCGAGGAGAATCGCCAATGGCGCGGCGCCCGGCCGAAGCGGTTCGACGGGTGGCGCCCGCCGGATCGCGGCCACGTCAGGCCCGGGGGCGGTCGGCCCGGACGACCCGGAACGGCAGCCCGCCCCGGGTGATCAGCACGCCCGCCACGATCACCAGCCCGCCGATCACCTGCCCGGGACGGATCGCCTCCCCGAGGAAGAGCGCGGCGAACACGACGGCGAGGGCCGGGACGAGGAACTGGTACGCGGCCGTCCGGGTCGGACCGACCGCGCGCACGCCGTTCTGGACGATCACGTTGGAGACACCCGCCGCAAGGAAGCCCGAATAGAGGACCGCACCGACGACACCGGGCGTGACGGCCGACGCGCTGACTGTCGCCAGCTGGCTCGTTGCGATCGGCGCGAGGACGATCGTTCCGGCGACGGTCGCCCAGGCCGTCGTGCGGAGGGGCGAGTAGCGGTTGAGGAACGGCGCACCGAACGCCATGTAGAACGCCCAGCAGGCTGCCCCGAGGAGCGTCAGCACCTCGCCGCCGAGCGATCGACCGAGACTCAGGCCCGGGCCCGACGCGATGACGGCGGCGACGCCGGCGAGCGACACGATCGCGCCGAGAAGCTTCGTGGGCGTCAGGCTGTCCGATCGGGCGGCGACCGCGAAGATCGCGACGAGCACCGGCGTCGACGCGATGAGCAGGGCGGAGTCGCCCGCGGCGACCGTCGTCAGGCCCGTCGTCCAGAGGATCTGGTAGACCCCGAACCCGATCGCCCCGAGACCGCAGATCGCGACGAGGTCGCGGCGCGGAAGGCCCATCGTCCCTTCGCGCCAGCGGAGCAGCACGAGGAGGGTGGCCGAGGCGATCGCGAACCGCAGGAAGGTGAACCCGACCGGTGGCAGGACGAGAAGCGCCGATTTGACGACGATGAAGTTCGCGCCCCACAGGACCATGACGCCGACGAGCGCAGCCTCGGCGAGGCGTCGATCCGAGAAGCGTGCCGCCGATGGCGTGGCGAGGCGGGCGCGACTGGCCGGAGACAGGTCGGCCCCGGTCGCAGACATGTCGACGCCCGCCGGTTGCCCGGCGGGCAGTCGGGTGTCCGCGCCGGGACGCGCGCCGGGTGGCGCGGCGACGGCGGACGGCTCGATGCCAGGCGTCGCGTCGATGCCGGGCGTCGGTCGGATGCTAGGCGCCTTCCCGGTCGAGCTCGAGGATGTCCTCGTCCTGCTCCTCGGTGACCTTGAGCCACACGAACAGCCCGGCGAGCACGATCAACGGGATCACGATCAATGCCGCGAGGGTGATGCCGAGCGCGACGGCGACGGTCTTGAGAGCCTTCATGGTGCGACCTCCGTGCTGGTGATGGGAGTGTGGCGGATCAGCCCGCCGTTGTCGGCCTGGCGGTTTCCAGAGGGGTGCGAAGCTGGGGCCCGCGGGTGACCAGCTCGGCGATGTCGTCGCGGGTGAACTCGGCCAGGGTGTGGTGTCCGCCGGCCTGTCCACCCAGGAACAGGCGGACGACGAAGGCGCCGTCCTGCTCGAAGAAGAAGACGTCGCGGGGCCGCTGCTCGTCCATGTAGCGCCCGATCACCCGCATCGCGGTCTCGTAGAAGCCCGCGTCCCGATGGGGCTCGGGTCCGGGCGTGCCCCGTCGAGCGACCGACTCCTCCATGAACCGGGCGATGTCGTCGTCGAGGAAGGTCAGCGTCTCCTTGCCCTGCGATCCGAGGGACTCGGACCATGCCCCGCCGGCCTGACCGGCGACGACCACGCCCTGCACGATGAACCCGTCCGGCGCCTCGACGAGCAGGATCTCGCGCATCCCCCGCTGGTCCACGAACGCCCCGATCGAGCGAAAGACCTCCTCGAAGTCCTGACGCGGGCTGCCCTCGTAGATGCGCATCGAGTCTCCCTGTTGCCGCGGTTCGGCTCCGAGGTCGGATGGCGGCTCGCGGGTCGCCGGTCAGGAACCCGTCGTCTGGTCGAACAGCCCGCGATCCTTGGCCCGACGGTCGCTCGCCCGGAACACGACCGCCGCCGCGAGTGTAGCCACCGCCCCGGTGAGCAGCAAGGCGAGCACGATCTGGGACGCGGTCGGGTTCGAGGCGCCGGTCAATCCCGTGAAGAGCCCGCCCGGGCCGCCGATGGCGGTGATGCTGCCCGGGAAAAGCGAGCGTCGGATTCCCTCGATCCACCACGTGAGGGGCGTCACGAGCCCGATCGCCTGGACCGGCCCGGGAAGGACCGCGAGTGGGAACACGACGCCCGAGATCAGGAACAGCGCACCGCCCGCGGCCTCGGGATAGGACCACGACTCCTGCCGGGTCTGCATGCAGATCGCGGCAAGGATCAGGCCGATGGCCAGGACGGCCGTGACGCCCAGGATCAGGACGACGAGGAGGAGGGGCCAGTCGATGCGGGTGGGATCGAACGGGACGCCGAGCAACAGCACGCCGAAGGCGAGGGTGATCGAGGCGCCCATCGCACCGACGCCGAGCCGGGCAACCCCTCGCCCGAGCAGGACGACCAGGAACTCGCTCGGGCTCACGTAGACGTAGCGGAGCATCCGGTAGCGCTCGCGATCGTCGAGGATCGTCCAGGCGAGGCCGCTGACGCCGCTCAGCACGAACGCCCACAGGGCGCTTCCGACGACGACGAAGGCGCGGTACTCGGGCCTGGCGCCGCCGCTGATCACCTCCAGCATGACGACGAGGATCAGCGCCGCGGCCACCGGCTTCGCCACCGAATAGATGAAGAAGAGGATCGGGTCGGTCCAGTTGGCCTCCATCTGCCAGCCGAGCCGGGCCGCGGTCGCGAAGCTCCGTCGGAGGTCGCGCCAGCCGCGGCCTCGGGTCCGCGCCGGATCGAAGCCGCCCCAGCGCGGCGACCCCAGGCCGTCCGACGACAACGGAGACGACGCCGGCGCGGCCGCGGGAGGGCCGCTCATTGCCAGCGCACCGACAGCGTGCCTTCCTGTCGGGCTCGCCGCTCCAGGGCCGCGAGGGCCCAGCGGCTCAGGACGAGGAAGACCACGACCATCACGACGAGCATCAACGCCTCGACGAGCGGTGGCGGCGTCCCGACCGGGTAGGCCGAACCGGCGAAGGCAAGCTGGCGCATCGCGTCGAGCCCGACGGCCAGGGGCAGGATGCTGATCGCAACCGAACCGAGGACGCCGAGCCGGGCGATCGGGAAGTTGAGGCCGGAGACGAAGTACACCGGCTCGACGAGGAGCTGGGTGAGATGCCAGGCCTCGCGGCCCCACATCAGGAAGAGGCTCGCGAGCACCATCCCGAGGCCGTACAGGGCGGCGAGAGTCAGCAGGAAGACCGCGATCAGAAGTGCCCACTGGTCGACCGAGAAGCTGACGCCGTAGACCGTAGTCGCGATGACGAGGACGGCCGCCGCCCGGGTCGAGCTCATGACGAAGCCACCGAACGCCATCCCGAACAGGACGGCCATGATGTTCATCGGCGCCGCGAAATACAGCTCGAGGTTGCCCTGGCTCTTCTCCCACCAGAGCTGCTGGGCCATCATCCAGATGACGTTCAGCCAGAAGGCCGTCATCGCACCACCGAGCACGACGAACCCGATGTACTGGGGCGGCGCCTGGAGCGCGCGGTAAACGAAGACGAACGCCGACGTCGAGAGGAACGGCAGCAGGATCTCGAAGAAGACCCAGCTGCGCTCGCGAAACAGGCCCGAGACGCGCGGGTACGCCCGGCCGAGGACGGTCCGAAGATTCGTCATCGCGATCTGGCGCGGGGTCCAGCTGGCGGCGGCCTGTGGACTGGCGGTCGGGCGGTAGACGAACGCGTTGCGACCGTCGACGGCCGCGCGGCGCGGATTCACGCGACGACCTCCTCCTCGCGCTCTCGCGCCTCGTGGGTGACGCTCGTCGGGTCGTGGCGCGTGCCCGATTGCGATCCACCACCGCCCTGGTCCCCGCCGTCGTCGGCCGACTCGTCGAAGCCGCGCCCCACCAGCTCCACGAAGACGTCCTCGAGCGACGGCTCGGATTTCCGCAGGGCGAGGATCCGGGCGCCGAGCGACCCGAGCGCGCCGACGACGCCGCCGAGGGCCGCATCGTCGACGAGGGCGAGGTTGACGAGGATCGTCTGCCGGTCGCCACGTCCGTTTGCGTCGGTGTCGGCCGCCTGGGTCGCGCTCACGACGCCCGGCAGCCGCCGGAGCGCCTCGACGCCGCCGTCGAGCCGGTCGAGCTCGATCGCGAAGACGGACTCGCGCTGGACGCGGCGCTTGAGCTCGTCCGGGGTGCCGAGGGCGAGGATCCGGCCGTGGTCGACGATCGCGATCCGATCGCAGAGCTCGTCCGCCTCGGCCATGTAGTGGGTCGTGAGCAGGACCGTCCGGCCGGGG
>DATAQF010000251.1:0-3893 GCA_036264795.1 Candidatus Limnocylindrales bacterium
CTCGGCGGTGGGAGCGGGCGGGATGGCCTCGTTCCCCCGGACGATCTCCGGCGCCGGTGCACCGATCTCCAGGTAGGAGTCGATCGCGACGCCGAGCCCGATGTCGCGTCCGGCCTGCTCGGAGAGGTACCACTTCTGCTCGAGGACGTCGCAATACGCCTGGACGAGGTCGCGACTGGGACCGACGGCCTCGGCGATCCGGGCCAGGGTCGGGCGGTAGACGTCGTGCAGCCATCGCTCGACGACCTCGTCCGGGTCGATCCTGCGGCCCTCGTTCCACTCGAGCCACGTCCCGTATTCATTGAGGTCGTTGAGAAGCAGCCGCGCCTGACCTTCGAGCGCCCGAATCCGCGTTCGGCGCTCCAGCTCCCGGGCCTGGTAGCGGCGGGTGGTCACGCTCATCCGAAGCCGGACCCGGCCGTCCGCCGCGTCCGGGTCCACGTCGAGATCGACCGAATAGCCGAGCTCGTTCAGCTTCCGCACCCGATTCCGGATCGCCTGTCGGTCATCCGGGTGAAGGATCGGCTCGTGGTGGATCGTCGACCAGACGATCTCGTACCGCTCGCGGACCCGCTCGGCCGCGTCGATCGCGTCGTCGGGGTCGTTGAGGCCACCCTGCATGGCCGCGAGGTCGGCCAGTCCGAAGGCAACGTTCTCGACGAGGATCTCGAGGTCGTAGGCACGCTGCCCGTCGGAGAGCGACGGATGGACCTCGCCGGTCTCGGCGTCGACGAGGTACGCCTGGATCCGGTCGCCGTCGCGGCGGAAGAGCGTGTTGGCCAGCGAGCAGTCGCCCCAGAACACGCCACTCCGGTGGAGGTCGACGAGGAGGAAGGACATCGCGTCGAGCAGCCGGTCCCGATACGGGCCCGGCCCGATGGGGAGGCGCATCATCAGGCGCCGGTACTGGAGCGAGTGGGCAAGGAACTTCGTGACGAGGATGCCGTTGCCGCGGGCCGGCGCCTCCGCGATGCCGGCGGCCTCGACGGTCGGGAGCCCGAGACCCTCGAGATGGAGCAGGACCTCGTACTCGCGACGGGCGACGTCGAGCGGTAGCTCCTTGAGCGCGTACAGGAGGCCATTCGAGACGAGGAACCGGACGAGATGGCGCGACGGCCCGACCGGGACGTACCGAAAGTCCAGCCCGTCCGTCGGCCAGTCGACGAGCGGTCGCTCCCATGGCAGCTCGACGAGGTCGATCGCGGGGTCACGCAGGCGGAGACGCGGGAACTGGGACATCGTCAGGTCACGCTCGAGGCGCCGCCGCCGGCCGGGTCGCGGCCGTGACCACGCTCAGAGGCGCTTTCGGAAATAGGCCGCGACCGACCCGTCGTACCCGAGCTCCTCGTACAGCCGTCGGGCATCGGGCCGGTGATGGCCGGCGGTGACCTCGGCGAACGCGGCGTCGAGGTCGCGACCGAGCCGCTCCGCCTCCTCCATGAGCAGCCGCCCCACGCCCCGCTCGCGAACGCCCGCGTCGACGACGAGCGCCATGATCCGCAACACTCGATCTGAATGCTCGAAGCGCGGCAGAGCGTGGACAGCGACGAAGCCAAGGGCCTCGCCGCCATTCTCGGCGACGATCACACGGGAGTGGGGCGAGGAAAATCGCTCGAGCCGCTCGACGATGTCCGACGGCCCGGTGGGATACCCCTCGTCCGTCAGCAGGCCGGCGAGGCGCTCCGCGTCGGCCTCCGTGGCCGGTCGGAGCGTGATGGTCTGGCGATCGATCATGGCCGCGATGGTACCGCCGCAGGATTGCAGAGGATCAGGAGCGGATCGGAGACGGAACCGAGCAGAACGAGCACCGACGGGCCGAACGGACCGTCTTCGACGCGGCCGAGCGCGACCCCGGCATCGACCGCCCGGAGGCGCGCCTTCGCAAGATCGTCGCCAACCGCGTCGTAGCGCCCGACGTGGCCCTCGCCGCGGCGCGCAAGGGTCGCGGCCAGCCGTCCCTCCGTGTTCGGCTCGGCGACGGCCAATCGCGATCCGTCCGGCTGCGGGATGAGGACGACCCGCGCGCCGAGGATGGCGTCCTCCTCTACCTCGGACGCCTTGGGCGAGAGGCCGAGGCCCGCGAGGGTCCGCTCGAGGTCGACCGTTGCCCAGATCCCGGCGAGCTCGACGGCGCCCGGCCCTTCGACCGCCGCGACGGCCTGGTCACGGGCTGCGGTCGGTCGATCCGCGCCGGTCACGGGCGGAGGAGCAGGTCCGGTGACGGCCCGCCGAGGAGGACGAACCCGAGCCTCTCGTACATCGATCTCGCCACCGTGTTCTCCTCGAAGACCCCGAGATACGTCCAGTGGCTGCCGGCGGCGATCGAGTCCGCCGACGCAATCGACGTCACGAGGCGGCCGAGCCCACGGCCACGAAACGAGGGGTGCGTCCCGATCGACGACAGGTAGCTGCTGCCTGCGAACGTCGTGCGGCGGGCAACCGCGGCGGGATGTCCGTCCACACGGACCAGAACCGCGTGATAGGCCTCGTGCTCGAAGCCCTGCAGCGCCTCGAGCTGGATCGCGACCTGCCGTTCCGGCTCGACCGAGAAGGACGTCACGAGGACCTCGCCGATCGCCTGCGCAGCGACCGTTGCCGCGTCCCCGTGGAGCCCATGGAATCGCTCGACCGTGATCGCGGACTCGCCGTCGGGCGGCTCCGCGGCAAGGTCCATCGCCGCGGGATCGAGAGCCATGAGCATCCCGCGTCCGTGATCCTCGAATCCGTTCGCCAAGAGCCGTTCCACGAGATCCGGTGGCCCATCGAAGCCCGGCGCCGGCCAGACATGCGGCAGCCGATCGAGCCCGGCGAACAGCGCAAGCGCCTCGGCGAGCCGTCGATCGAACGCATCGGGTGCCGACGGCCAGTCGATGCCGACCAGGCGGTTCCAGAACGGCTCGCGATCGGTGGCGTCGTACAGCAGGGTCGCATCGCCGAGGTCGCGGACCTCGCGCCCGATCAGGCCGTGCGAGCCGGCCTCGTGCCAGGCAAGCCAGCGCATGTCCGGCGCGGTGATATCGGCGGGACGCCGCGGCGTCGACGGGCGACCGCTACCCGCCCGACCGGTGCCACCGGGAGTGCCGCCGGGCGCAGTGCCGCCGCCCGACCGAGCCCCGCCCGCCGGAGTTGCGTCGCGGGGTGCGGGCGACGCACCCGATCCGTCCAGACCCGGTGCGTCCTCGTCGCTCAGACGGGCCGCTCCACGACGAACAGCGTCGCGCCGGACAGCAGGTCGATGACGATCGGAGCGGGAACCTCCGCTCGGCCGAACAGCTCCGCATAGCCGTCGTGCGTGTACATCTGCGTCCCCTGGAACAGCTCGTCGATCTGGATTCCCCACAGGAGCTCCGCCTGGAGCGACTGCGATTCCGCCGCGCTCGCCGGCAGGCACCACTCGAGGACGACGAGACGTCCCCCGGGCGCGACGGCGGCCCAGGCCGCTCGAAGCGATGCCACCGGGTCGGCGAGCTCATGGAGGGCGTCCTGGACGTAGACGAGATCGAAATCGCCGCGGAACTCCATCGCCGGGATCTCGCGGGCAACGATCCGGATGCGGTCGTCGAGACTCGCCTCGCTCACGTGACGGATCGCCCGGGCGACCGAATCGGGCTCGAACTCGACGCCCACCAGCGTCGTCGCCGGAAAGCGCCGGGCCAGCGCGATCAGCCAGCGACCGCCGCCGCAGGCCACGTCGAGGACCCGGCCACCGCGCGTCAGGGCGGCGGCGAGGTCGGGCAGCTGGGCCAGCCCCTCCTGGAAGAACACGGCGATGTCCTGGAGCGTGACCGCCTCGATTGCGCGGTGGAACCGGGGTGGACGCTCGCCGACGGTCCGACCTGTCCGGAAGAACTCGGCCAGGCCCTCGTAGTCGAGGCTCGAGACAACCGCGGCGA